>NZ_VMLO01000063.1:0-14821 GCF_013276735.1 Streptococcus sp. 1559 | reverse complement strand
CGGGTGGTTATGACTTTTTTATCTCACAAGGTTATCCACTATGTTTTTCGATAAAAAGCTTAATAAATCAATAATTTCTTCTTTTATCCCCAACCTGTGGATAAAGTTTGGTAACATTGTGGATTATTTTTCACAGCTTGTGGAAAATTCTTGCTATCTATGGTAAAATATCTCTAGTATTAAACTTTTAAATAGTAAAGGAGGAGAAAAGATTGAAAGAAAAACAATTTTGGAATCGTATATTAGAATTTGCACAAGAAAGACTGACTCGATCCATGTATGATTTCTATGCTATTCAAGCTGAACTCATCAAGGTAGAGGAAAATGTTGCCACTATATTTCTACCTCGCTCTGAAATGGAAATGGTCTGGGAAAAACAACTAAAAGATATTATTGTAGTAGCTGGTTTTGAAATTTATGACGCTGAAATAACTCCCCACTATATTTTCACCAAACCTCAAGATACGACTAGCTCACAAGTTGAAGAAGCTACAAATTTAACTCTTTATGACTATAGTCCAAAGTTAGTATCTATTCCTTATTCAGATACGGGATTAAAAGAAAAGTATACCTTTGATAACTTTATTCAAGGGGATGGAAATGTTTGGGCTGTATCAGCCGCTTTAGCTGTCTCTGAAGATTTGGCTCTGACCTATAACCCTCTTTTTATCTATGGAGGACCAGGCCTTGGTAAGACTCACTTATTAAACGCTATTGGAAATGAAATTCTAAAAAATATTCCAAATGCACGTGTCAAATACATACCTGCTGAAAGCTTTATTAATGACTTTCTTGATCACCTAAGACTTGGGGAAATGGAAAAATTTAAAAAAACCTATCGTAGTCTTGATCTTTTGTTAATCGATGATATCCAGTCACTCAGCGGAAAAAAAGTCGCAACTCAGGAAGAATTTTTCAATACCTTTAACGCCCTTCATGACAAGCAAAAACAGATTGTCCTAACCAGTGATCGTAGTCCAAAACATTTAGAAGGGCTCGAGGAGAGGCTTGTCACGCGCTTTAGTTGGGGATTGACACAAACTATCACACCCCCTGACTTTGAAACACGCATTGCCATTTTACAAAGTAAAACGGAACATTTAGGCTACAATTTCCAAAGTGATACTCTAGAATACCTAGCTGGGCAATTTGATTCAAATGTTCGAGATCTTGAGGGAGCCATAAACGACATCACTTTAATTGCCAGAGTAAAAAATATCAAGGATATCACTATTGATATTGCTGCAGAAGCTATTAGAGCTCGAAAACAAGATGTTAGCCAAATGCTCGTCATCCCAATTGACAAAATCCAAAATGAAGTTGGTAACTTCTATGGAGTTAGTGTCAAAGAAATGAAGGGAAGCAGACGCCTTCAAAACATTGTGTTAGCCCGTCAAGTAGCCATGTATTTATCTAGAGAACTAACAGATAATAGTCTTCCAAAAATTGGGAAGGAATTTGGTGGAAAAGATCATACAACAGTTATTCATGCCCATGCTAAAATTAAATCTTTGATTGATGAAGACGATAATTTACGCTTAGAAATTGAATCAATCAAAAAGAAAATCAAATAAGTTGTGGATAACTTTTACTTTATTATCTTTTTTATCCACATTTTTTAAACAAGCCAAAAAACTTGATATGACTTGTTTAAAGTCTGTTTTCCACAGATTTCACAGACTCTATTATTACTATTATCCTTCTAATACTAAAAATAAATAAAGGAGAATCCATGATTCATTTTTCAATTAATAAAAATTTATTTCTACAAGCCTTAAATACAACTAAAAGAGCTATTAGTTCTAAAAATGCCATTCCTATTTTATCAACTGTCAAAATTGACGTGACCAATGAAGGTGTTACTTTAATTGGTTCAAATGGTCAAATTTCAATTGAAAATTTTATTTCTCAAAAAAATGAAGATGCTGGTCTATTAATTACTTCTTTAGGTTCGATCCTTCTTGAAGCTTCTTTCTTTATCAATGTGGTATCTAGCCTACCTGATGTAACTCTTGATTTTAAAGAAATTGAACAAAATCAAATTGTTTTAACCAGCGGCAAATCAGAAATTACCTTAAAAGGAAAAGATAGTGAACAGTATCCACGAATCCAAGAAATTTCAGCAAGCACTCCTTTGGTTCTTGAAACAAAATTGCTCAAGAAAATTATCAATGAAACAGCTTTTGCTGCAAGTACACAAGAAAGTCGTCCAATTTTAACAGGTGTTCATTTTGTATTGAGTCAGCATAAGGAGCTAAAAACAGTGGCAACAGACTCTCATCGTCTAAGCCAGAAAAAATTAATGCTTGAGAAAAATAGTGATGATTTTGATGTCGTGATTCCTAGCCGTTCTCTACGCGAATTTTCAGTGGTATTTACAGATGATATCGAAACTGTAGAGATTTTCTTTGCCAATAACCAAATCCTCTTTAGAAGCGAAAATATTAGCTTCTATACTCGTCTCCTAGAAGGAAACTATCCTGATACAGATCGCTTGATTCCAACAGACTTTAACACTACTATTACTTTTGATGTGGTAAACTTACGCCAGTCAATGGAGCGTGCTCGTCTTTTATCAAGTGCGACTCAAAATGGTACTGTGAAACTTGAAATTAAAGGTGGTATTGTTAGCGCCCATGTTCACTCTCCAGAAGTTGGTAAAGTAAACGAAGAAATCGATACTGATCAGGTTACTGGTGAAGATTTGACCATTAGTTTCAACCCAACTTACTTAATTGATTCTCTTAAAGCTTTAAATAGCGAAAAGGTTACCATTAGCTTTATCTCAGCTGTTCGTCCATTTACTCTTGTGCCAGCAGATACTGACGAAGACTTCATGCAGCTCATTACACCAGTTCGTACAAATTAAGTGAAAGAGGTTGAGCTTAGCTCGCCTCTTTTATGATATAATCGAAAAAGAAAAGGAGAATAGTATGTATCAAGTTGGAAATTTTGTTGAAATGAAAAAACCACATGCTTGCACCATCAAGTCAACAGGTAAAAAGGCCAATCGTTGGGAAATTACACGTGTAGGAGCAGATATCAAAATCAAATGCAGTAATTGTGACCATGTTGTCATGATGGGGCGCTATGATTTTGATCGAAAAATGAATAAAATTATTGACTGAACCCCCTTAGTTAGAGGGTTAGCAAGTTTTCCCTTTTTGTGTTATAATATTAGGGATTGAAATGAAAACGGAGAATGAGAAATATGGCTTTGACAGCAGGTATCGTTGGTTTGCCAAACGTTGGTAAATCAACACTATTTAATGCAATTACAAAAGCAGGAGCAGAGGCAGCAAACTACCCATTTGCGACGATTGATCCAAACGTTGGAATGGTTGAAGTTCCAGATGAACGCCTACAAAAACTAACTGAAATGATTACTCCTAAAAAGACAGTGCCAACAACATTTGAATTTACAGATATTGCAGGGATTGTAAAAGGAGCTTCAAAAGGAGAAGGGCTAGGGAATAAATTCTTGGCCAATATTCGTGAAGTAGATGCGATTGTTCACGTAGTTCGTGCTTTTGATGATGAAAATGTGATGCGCGAGCAAGGACGTGAAGACGCCTTTGTAGATCCACTTGCCGATATTGACACCATTAACCTAGAATTGATTCTTGCTGACTTAGAATCGGTGAACAAACGATATGCGCGTGTAGAAAAGATGGCACGTACGCAAAAAGATAAAGAATCAGTAGCTGAGTTTAATGTTCTTCAAAAGATTAAACCAGTCCTTGAAGATGGGAAATCAGCTCGAACTATTGAATTTACAGATGAGGAACAAAAGGTTGTAAAAGGTCTTTTCCTTTTGACGACTAAACCAGTGCTCTATGTTGCTAATGTTGACGAGGATGTGGTTTCAGAACCTGACTCTATCGACTATGTCAAACAAATTCGTGAATTTGCAGCGACAGAAAATGCTGAAGTAGTCGTCATTTCTGCGCGTGCTGAGGAAGAAATTTCTGAATTGGACGATGAAGATAAAAAAGAGTTTCTTGAAGCCATTGGTTTGACAGAATCAGGTGTAGATAAGTTGACGCGTGCAGCTTACCACTTGCTTGGATTGGGAACTTACTTCACAGCTGGTGAAAAAGAAGTTCGCGCTTGGACTTTCAAACGTAGTATGAAGGCTCCTCAAGCAGCTGGGATTATCCACTCAGACTTTGAAAAAGGATTTATTCGTGCAGTAACCATGTCATATGAGGATTTAGTGAAATACGGATCTGAAAAGGCCGTAAAAGAAGCTGGACGCTTGCGTGAAGAAGGAAAAGAATATATCGTTCAAGATGGCGATATCATGGAATTCCGCTTTAATGTCTAAAAAATTAATAAATGGTGTCAATTAGGTTGGAAAAAAATTCCAACCCTTTTGGCTTTTGAAAGGAAAAATAAATGACCAAATTACTTGTAGGCTTGGGAAATCCAGGAGATAAATATTTTGAAACAAAACACAATGTTGGATTTATGTTGATTGACCAACTAGCGAAAAAACAAAATGTCACTTTTACACATGATAAGATATTTCAAGCTGACCTAGCATCCTTTTTCCTAAATGGAGAAAAAATTTATCTTGTCAAACCAACGACATTTATGAATGAAAGTGGAAAAGCGGTTCATGCTTTATTGACTTATTATGGTTTGGATATTGAAGATTTACTCATCATTTACGATGATCTTGACATGGAAGTTGGAAAGATTCGTTTAAGAGCAAAAGGTTCAGCAGGTGGTCATAATGGTATCAAGTCTATTATTCAACATATTGGAACCCAAACCTTTAATCGTGTTAAGATTGGAATCGGAAGACCTAAAAATGGCATGTCAGTTGTTAACCATGTTTTGAGTACCTTTGACAAGGATGATTATATCGGTATTTTACAGTCTATTGACAAAGTTGACGACTCTGTAAACTACTATTTACAAGAGAAAAACTTTGAAAAAACGATGCAGAGGTATAACGGATAAATGGTGACCTTATTAGATTTATTCTCAGAAAATGATCAGATAAAAAAATGGCATCAAAATCTGACAGATAAGAAAAGACAATTAATGTTAGGTTTGTCAACTTCTACAAAAGCTTTAGCAATAGCTAGTAGTTTGAGACAGGAAGATAAGATTGTGTTATTGACGTCAACTTATGGAGAAGCAGAAGGACTTGTTAGTGATCTTCTATCTATCTTGGGTGAGGAATTTGTCTATCCATTTTTGGTAGATGACTCCCCTATGGTAGAATTTTTGATGTCTTCACAAGAAAAAATCATTTCACGGGTTGAAGCCTTGCGTTTTTTGACTGATTCATCTAAGAAAGGGATTTTAGTTTGTAATATCGCAGCAAGTCGATTGATTTTACCGTCTCCAAATGTATTCAAAGATAGTATTGTAAAAATCTCAATCGGTGAAGAATATGATCAACACGCGATTATCCATCAGTTGAAGGAAATTGGCTATCGAAAAGTTACACAAGTACAAACTCAAGGCGAATTTAGTCTTCGAGGAGATATTTTAGATATTTTTGAAATATCCCAGTTAGAACCTTGCCGAATTGAGTTTTTTGGTGATGAAATTGATGGTATCAGGTCATTTGAAGTAGAAACACAATTATCGAAAGAAAATAAGACAGAACTCACCATATTTCCAGCTAGCGACATAATTTTGAGAGAAAAGGATTATCAACGAGGTCAGTCAGCTTTAGAAAAACAGATTTCAAAAACGTTATCACCTATTTTAAAATCATACTTAGAAGAAATTCTTTCAAGTTTTCACCAAAAACAAATGCATTCTGATTCACGGAAATTTTTATCTTTATGCTATGATAAGACATGGACTGTATTTGATTATATTGAAAAAAACATACCAATATTCTTTGATGATTATCAAAAATTGATGAATCAGTATGAAGTCTTTGAAAGAGAATTAGCGCAGTACTTTACAGAAGAATTACAGAATAGTAAAGCATTTTCTGATATGCAGTATTTTGCTGATATTGAACAAATCTATAAAAAACAAAGTCCGGTGACTTTTTTCTCTAATCTTCAAAAGGGACTAGGAAATCTCAAGTTTGACCAAATTTATCAATTTAATCAATATCCTATGCAGGAGTTTTTCAATCAATTTTCTTTTTTAAAAGAAGAAATTGAACGATACAAAAAAATGGATTACACTATTATCCTGCAATCTAGCAATTCAATGGGAAGTAAAACATTGGAGGATATGTTAGAGGAATATCAGATTAAATTGGATTCCAGAGATAAGTCAAGAATCTATCAACAATCTGTAAACTTAATTGAGAGTAACCTAAGACATGGTTTTCATTTTGTAGATGAAAAGATTTTATTGATAACTGAACATGAGATTTTTCAAAAGAAATTGAAACGTCGTTTTCGAAGACAGCATGTTTCAAACGCAGAGAGATTAAAAGATTACAATGAACTTGAAAAAGGAGATTACGTTGTTCACCATATTCATGGGATTGGTCAATATCTAGGAATTGAAACAATTGAAATCAAGGGGATTCACCGTGATTATGTTAGTGTTCAATACCAAAACGGGGATCAAATCTCTATCCCAGTAGAACAGATTCATCTACTGTCTAAATATGTTTCAAGTGATGGGAAAGCTCCAAAACTCAATAAATTAAATGACGGTCATTTTAAAAAAGCAAAGCAAAAAGTTAAGAACCAGGTAGAGGATATAGCAGACGATTTAATCAAACTCTATTCTGAGCGTAGTCAGTTGAAGGGTTTTGCTTTTTCAGCTGATGATGAAGATCAACATGCTTTTGATGATGCATTTCCTTATGTTGAAACGGATGATCAACTTCGTAGTATTGAGGAAATCAAGAGGGATATGCAAGATTCTCAGCCAATGGATAGGCTATTGGTTGGGGATGTTGGTTTTGGAAAGACTGAAGTTGCAATGCGTGCAGCCTTTAAGGCTGTCAATGATCACAAACAGGTTGTCGTTCTAGTTCCGACGACGGTTTTAGCGCAACAGCACTATACGAATTTTAAGGAACGATTCCAAAATTTTGCAGTTAATATTGATGTGTTGAGTCGCTTTAGAAGTAAAAAAGAGCAGACTGAAACACTTGAAAAATTGAAAAACGGTCAAGTCGATATTTTAATTGGAACACATCGTGTTCTGTCAAAAGATGTTGTGTTTTCTGATTTGGGCTTGATGATTATTGATGAAGAACAACGATTTGGTGTCAAGCACAAGGAAACCTTGAAAGAGTTGAAGAAACAAGTGGATGTCCTAACTTTGACCGCTACGCCAATCCCTCGTACCCTCCATATGTCTATGTTGGGAATCAGAGATTTGTCTGTTATTGAAACTCCGCCGACTAATCGTTATCCTGTTCAGACCTATGTTTTGGAAAAGAATGATAGTGTCATTCGTGATGCTGTTTTGCGTGAAATGGAGCGTGGAGGTCAAGTTTACTATCTTTACAATAAAGTTGACACGATTGACCAGAAGGTTTCAGAATTACAGGAGTTGATTCCAGAGGCTTCGATTGGTTATGTTCACGGACAAATGAGTGAAATCCAGTTGGAAAATACTCTACTAGACTTTATTGAGGGACAATACGATATCTTGGTGACGACTACCATTATTGAGACAGGGGTGGACATTCCAAATGCCAATACTTTGTTTATTGAAAATGCAGACCATATGGGCTTGTCAACCTTGTATCAGTTAAGAGGAAGAGTCGGCCGTAGTAATCGTATTGCTTATGCCTATCTCATGTATCGTCCAGAAAAATCGATTAGTGAAGTCTCTGAAAAGAGATTAGAAGCGATTAAAGGATTTACAGAATTGGGATCCGGATTTAAGATTGCTATGCGAGATCTTTCGATTCGTGGAGCAGGGAATCTCCTAGGAAAATCCCAGTCTGGTTTCATTGATTCTGTTGGTTTTGAATTGTATTCGCAGTTATTAGAGGAAGCTATTGCTAAACGAAACGGTAATGCTAACACAAGAACCAAAGGGAATGCTGAGTTGATTTTGCAAATTGATGCCTATCTTCCTGATACTTATATTTCTGATCAACGACATAAGATTGAAATTTACAAGAAAATTCGTCAAATTGACAACCGTGTTAACTATGAAGAGTTACAAGAAGAGTTGATGGACCGATTTGGAGAGTACCCAGACGTAGTAGCCTATCTTTTAGAGATTGGTTTGGTCAAATCATACTTGGACAAGGTCTTTGTTCAACGTGTGGAAAGAAAAGATAATAAAGTTACAATCCAATTTGAAAAAGTCACTCAACGACTGTTTTTAGCTCAAGATTATTTTAAAGCTTTATCCGCAACGAACTTAAAAGCAGGCATCGCTGAGAATAAGGGATCAATGGAGCTTGTATTTGATGTTCGAAATAAGAAGGATTATGAAATTTTAGAAGGACTGATGATTTTTGGAGAAAGTTTACTAGAGATAAAAGAGTCTAAGAAAGAAAATTCCATTTGATATTTTTCTTCTATAAAATAGATAAAAATGGTACAATAATAAATTGAGGTAATAAGGATGAGATTAGATAAATATTTAAAAGTATCGCGAATTATCAAGCGTCGTACAGTCGCAAAGGAAGTAGCAAATAAAGGTAGAATCAAGGTGAATGGAATCTTGGCCAAAAGTTCAACGGACTTGAAAGTTAATGACCAAGTTGAAATTCGCTTTGGCAATAAGTTGCTACTTGTCAAAGTACTAGAGATGAAAGATAGTACAAAAAAAGAAGATGCAGCAGGCATGTATGAAATTATCAGTGAAACACGGGTAGAAGAAAATGTCTAAAAATATCGTACAATTGAATAATTCTTTTATCCAAAATGAATATCAACGTCGTCGCTACCTGATGAAAGAACGACAAAAACGGAATCGTTTTATGGGGTGGGTATTGATTTTGATTATGCTATTATTTATCTTGCCAACTTTTAATTTAGCGCAGAGTTATCAGCAATTACTCCAACGACGTCAGCAATTATCAGAATTGCAAACTCAGTATCAAACTTTGAGTGATGAAAAGGATAAGGAGACAGCATTTGCTACCAAGTTGAAAGATGAGGATTATGCTGCCAAATATACACGAGCGAAGTACTATTATTCTAAGTCGAGGGAAATAGTTTATACGATTCCTGACTTGCTTCAAAGGTGATAAAATGGAAAATTTACTAGACGTAATAGAGCAATTTTTGAGTTTGTCAGATGAAAAGCTGGAAGAATTGGCTGATAAAAATCAATTATTGCGTTTACAAGAAGAAAAGGAAAGGAAGAATGCGTAAATTCTTAATTATTTTGTTGCTACCAAGTTTTTTGACCATTTCAAAAGTTGTTAGCACAGAAAAAGAAGTCGTCTATACTTCGAAAGAAATTTATTACCTTTCACAATCTGACTTTGGTATTTATTTTAGAGAAAAATTAAGTTCTCCTATGGTTTATGGAGAGGTTCCTGTTTATGCGAATGAAGATTTAGTAGTGGAATCTGGAAAATTAACTCCCAAAACAAGTTTTCAAATAACCGAGTGGCGTTTAAATAAACAAGGAATTCCGGTATTTAAGCTATCCAACCATCAATTTATTGCTGCAGACAAACGATTTTTATATGATCAGTCAGAGGTGACTCCAACAATAAAACAAGTATGGTTAGAATCTGACTTTAAACTGTATAATAGCCCTTATGATTTAAAAGAAGTGAAATCATCCTCATCAGCTTATTCGCAAGTATCAATCGATAAGACCATGTTTGTAGAAGGAAAAGAATTTCTACATATTGATCAGGCTGGATGGGTAGATAAGGAATCAACTTCTGAAGAAGATAATCGGATGAGTAAAGTTCAAGAAATGTTATCTGAAAAATATCAGAAGAATTCATTCTCTATTTATGTTAAGCAACTGACTAATGGAAAAGAAGCTGGTATCAATCAAGATGAAAAGATGTATGCAGCTAGTATTTTGAAACTCCCTTATCTCTATTATGCGCAAGAAAAAATAAATGAGGGTCTTTATCAGTTAGATACGACTGTAAAATACGTATCAGCAGTCAATGATTTTCCAGGTTCTTATAAACCAGAAGGAAGTGGTAGTCTTCCTAAAAAAGAGGATAATAAAGAGTATTCTCTCAAGGACTTAATCACAAAAGTATCAAAAGAATCGGATAATGTAGCTCATAATCTATTGGGTTATTACATTTCAAACCAATCTGATGCCACATTCAAATCCAAGATGTCTGCCATTATGGGAGATGATTGGGATCTAAAAGAAAAATTGATTTCTTCCAAGATGGCTGGGAAGATTATGGAAGCCATTTATAATCAAAATGGATTTGTGCTAGAGTCTTTGACTAAAACAGATTTTGATAATCAGCGAATTGCCAAAGGTGTTTCTGTGAAGGTCGCTCATAAAATTGGGGATGCGGACGAATTTAAGCATGATACGGGTGTTGTCTACGCAGATTCTCCATTTATTCTTTCTATTTTCACTAAGAATTCTGATTATGATACAATTTCTCAGATAGCCAAGGATGTTTATGAGGTTCTAAAATGAGGGAACAAGATTTTTTAAATCATTTTCTCAAGAGAGGATATTTTAAAAAGCATACTAAGGTGGTGCTAGCTCTTTCTGGTGGATTAGATTCTATGTTTCTATTTAAGGTATTGTCTACTTATCAAAAAGAGTTAGAAATTGAATTGATCTTAGCTCATGTGAATCATAAGCAGAGAGTAGAATCAGATTGGGAAGAACAGGAATTAAGGAAGTTAGCTGCTGAAGCAGAGCTTCCTATTTATATCAGCGATTTTTCAGGAGAATTTTCAGAAGCGCGTGCTCGACATTTTCGTTATGATTTTTTTCAAGAGGTCATGAAAAAGACAGGTGCGACAGCTTTAGTTACTGCCCACCATGCTGATGACCAGGTGGAAACGATTTTGATGCGTTTGATTCGAGGCACTCGTTTGCGCTATCTATCAGGAATTAAGGAGAAGCAAGTAGTAGGAGAGATAGAAATCATTCGTCCCTTCTTGCATTTTCAGAAAAAAGACTTTCCATCAATTTTTCACTTTGAAGATACATCAAATCAGGAAAATCATTATTTTCGCAATCGTATTCGAAACGCTTATTTACCAGAATTAGAAAAAGAAAATCCTCGATTTAGAGATGCAATCTTAAGTATCGGAAATGAAATTTTAGATTATGACTTAGCTATAGCTGAATTATCTAACAATATTGATGTAGAAAATTTAGATCAGCTATTGTCTTACTCTGAGTCGACACAAAGAGTTTTACTTCAAACTTATCTGAATCGTTTTCCAGATTTGAAGCTTACAAAAGCTCAGTTTGAAGAAGTTAGACAAATTTTAAAAACTAAAAGCCAGTATCGTCATCCGCTTAAAAATGGTTATGAATTGATAAAAGAGTACCAACAGTTTCAGATTTGTAAAATCAGTCCGCAGGCTGATGAAAAGGAAGATGAACTTGTGTTACACTATCAAAATCAGGTATCTTATCAAGGATACACATTTTCCTTTGGAATTCCTTTAGAAGGTGAATCAATTCAACAAATACCTGTTTCACGCGAAACATCCATACACATTCGTCATCGAAAAACAGGAGATGTTTTGATTCAAAATGGACATAGAAAAAAACTCAGACGTCTATTTATCGATTTGAAAATCCCTATGGAAAAGCGAAAATCTGCTCTGATTATTGAGCAATTTGGTGAAATTGTCTCAATTTTGGGAATTGCGACCAGTAATTTGAGTAAAAACACGAAAAATGATATAATGAACACTGTACTTTATATAGAAAAAATAGATAGGTAAAAAAATGTTAGAAAACGATATTAAAAAAATTCTCGTTTCACACGATGAAATTACAGAAGCTGCTAAAAAATTAGGTGCTCAACTCACTAAAGACTATGCAGGAAAAAATCCAATCTTAGTCGGGATTTTAAAAGGATCTATTCCTTTTATGGCTGAATTGGTTAAACATATTGATACACATATTGAAATGGACTTCATGATGGTTTCTAGCTACCATGGTGGAACAGCAAGTAGTGGTGTTATCAATATTAAACAAGATGTGACTCAAGATATCAAAGGAAGACATGTTCTATTTGTAGAAGATATCATTGATACAGGTCAAACTTTGAAGAATTTGCGAGATATGTTTATTGCAAGAGAAGCAGCTTCTGTTAAGATTGCAACCTTGTTGGATAAACCAGAAGGACGTGTTGTAGAAATTGAGGCAGACTATACCTGCTTTACTATCCCAAATGAGTTTGTAGTAGGTTATGGTTTAGACTACAAAGAAAATTATCGTAATCTTCCTTATGTTGGAGTATTGAAAGAAGACGTGTATTCAAATTAGAAAGAATAATTTTTAATGAAAAAACAAAATAATGGTTTAATTAAAAATCCATTTCTATGGTTATTACTTATTTTTTTCCTAGTTACAGCTTACCAGTATTTTAGTACAGGTAGTGTTGCAGGGAAAAGTGAGCAAATTAATTATACAGAATTGGTAAAAGAAATTACCGATGACAATGTAAAAGAATTAACCTACCAACCAAATGGCAGTGTTATCGAAGTTTCGGGTGTTTATAAAAATCCTAAAACAAGTAGAGAAGAAACAGGCATTCAGTTTTTCACGCCATCTGTTACTAAGGTAGAGAAATTTACCAGCACTATTCTTCCTGCAGATACTACCGTATCAGAATTGCAAAAACTTGCTACTGACCATAAAGCAGAAGTAACTGTTAAGCATGAAAGTTCAAGTGGTATGTGGATTAATCTACTCGTATCCATTGTGCCATTTGGAATTTTATTCTTCTTCCTATTCTCTATGATGGGAAATATGGGAGGAGGAAATGGCCGTAATCCAATGAGTTTTGGACGTAGTAAGGCTAAAGCTGCAAATAAAGAAGATATTAAAGTAAGATTTTCAGATGTTGCTGGAGCTGAGGAAGAAAAACAAGAACTAGTTGAAGTTGTTGAATTCTTAAAAGATCCAAAACGATTTACAAAACTTGGGGCTCGTATTCCAGCAGGTGTCCTTCTGGAGGGACCTCCGGGAACAGGTAAAACTTTGCTTGCTAAAGCAGTCGCCGGAGAAGCAGGTGTTCCATTCTTGAGTATCTCAGGTTCTGATTTTGTAGAAATGTTTGTCGGAGTTGGAGCTAGTCGTGTTCGTTCTCTTTTTGAAGATGCCAAAAAAGCAGCGCCAGCTATTATCTTTATCGATGAAATTGATGCTGTTGGTCGCCAACGTGGTGTCGGCCTCGGTGGAGGAAATGATGAACGTGAGCAAACCTTGAACCAACTATTGATTGAGATGGATGGTTTTGAGGGAAATGAAGGGATTATCGTCATTGCTGCGACAAACCGTTCAGATGTACTAGACCCGGCCCTTTTACGTCCAGGACGTTTTGATAGAAAAGTATTGGTTGGTCGCCCTGATGTTAAAGGTCGTGAAGCAATCTTGAAAGTTCATGCTAAGAACAAGCCTTTAGCAGAAGATGTTGATTTGAAATTAGTGGCTCAACAAACTCCAGGCTTTGTTGGTGCTGATTTAGAGAATGTCTTGAATGAAGCAGCCTTGGTTGCTGCTCGTCGCAATAAATCGATAATTGATGCTTCAGATATTGATGAAGCAGAAGATAGAGTGATTGCTGGACCTTCTAAGAAAGATAAGACAGTTTCACAAAAAGAACGTGAATTGGTTGCCTACCATGAGGCAGGACATACCATTGTTGGCCTAGTCTTATCGAATGCCCGCGTTGTTCATAAGGTTACAATTGTACCAAGAGGTCGTGCAGGGGGTTACATGATTGCACTTCCTAAGGAAGATCAAATGCTTCTATCTAAAGAAGATATGAAAGAGCAATTGGCTGGTTTAATGGGTGGACGTGTAGCTGAAGAAATTATCTTTAATGTCCAAACTACAGGAGCTTCAAACGACTTTGAACAGGCGACACAAATGGCGCGTGCAATGGTTACAGAGTACGGTATGAGTGAAAAACTTGGTCCAGTTCAATATGAAGGAAATCATGCTATGTTTGGTGCACAAAGCCCTCAAAAATCAATTTCAGAACAAACAGCTTATGAAATTGACGAAGAGGTTCGTTTATTATTGAATGAAGCACGAAATAAAGCTGCTGAAATTATTCAGTCAAATCGTGAAACTCACAAGTTGATTGCAGAAGCACTATTGAAATACGAAACATTGGATAGTACACAAATTAAATCTCTCTATGAAACAGGAAAGATGCCTGAAGCAGTAGAAGAGGAATCTCATGCATTATCTTATGATGAAGTAAAGTCAAAAATGAATGATGAAAAATAACCCAAAGAGAGGCAAGACCTCTCTTTTTTGTGCAGTTGAGGAGCTAAAGGGTGCAGAATGGATGAAATGTACCAAAAGTGTTTCTAATCTGTTAGACTGTATCTAGAAAGGGGAAAATTATGATTAAAGAATTGTATGAAGAAGTCCAAGGGACTGTGTATAAGTGTAGAAATGAATATTACCTTCATTTATGGGAATTGTCGGATTGGGATCAAGAGGGAATGATATGTCTACATGAATTGATTAGTAGAGAAGAAGAGCTGGCAGAAGATATTCCTCGTTTACGTAAATACTTCAAAACAAAATTCCGGAATCGAATTTTAGATTATCTTCGTAAGCAAGAAAGCCACAAACGAAGATATAATAAAGAACCATATGAAGAAGTAGGTGAGATTAGTCATCGTATAAGTGAGGGAGGTCTGTGGATAGATGACTATTATCTCTTTTATGAAACACTAAGAGATTATAGAAACAAACAAAG
>NZ_VMLO01000062.1:0-1662 GCF_013276735.1 Streptococcus sp. 1559 | reverse complement strand
TTATCTACAACCTCAAAACCATGTTTTGAGCTGACTTCGTCAGTTCTATCTGCAACCTCAAAACAGTGTTTTGAGCTGACTTCGTCAGTTCTATCTGCAACCTCAAAACAGTGTTTTGAGCTGACTTCGTCAGTCTTATCTACAACCTCAAAACAGTGTTTTGAGCAGCCTGCAGCTAGCTTCCTAGTTTGCTCTTTGATTTTCATTGAGTATTAGTTCAATATCTGAAAAAAAGAACCTTGCAAAGCAAGATTCTTTTAGTGTCTGACTTAAATAATTGTTCTTCTGGGAACTAAATCGAATTAAGCTTCGATTTCTGTAACCATACCTGAACCAACAGTACGTCCACCCTCACGGATAGAGAATGTAGTACCTTGTTCTACGGCGATTGGGTGGATCAACTCAACGTCGATTGTCACGTTATCACCAGGCATTACCATTTCAGTACCTGCTGGAAGTTCGATTGAACCTGTAACGTCAGTAGTACGGAAGTAGAATTGTGGACGGTAGTTGTTGAAGAATGGAGTGTGACGTCCACCCTCTTCTTTAGTAAGGATGTAGACTTCACCTTTGAATTTAGTGTGTGGGTTGATTGAACCTGGTTTAGCGATAACTTGTCCACGTTCGATTTCATCACGTTGAACACCACGAAGAAGGACACCTACGTTATCTCCGGCAAGACCTTCGTCAAGTTGTTTACGGAACATTTCAACACCAGTAACAACTGCTTTTTGAGTTTCTTCTTTGATACCAACGATTTCGATTTCGTCGTTGACTTTAACGATACCACGGTCGATACGTCCTGAAGCAACTGTACCACGTCCAGTGATTGAGAATACGTCTTCGACTGGAAGAAGCAATGGTTTGTCAGTGTCACGTTCTGGTTCTGGGATGTACTCATCAACTGTGTTCATCAATTCCATAACGATGTCTTCGTATTTAGAGTCACCTTCAAGAGCTTTAAGAGCTGAACCTTGGATAACTGGAAGATCGTCACCTGGGAAGTCGTATTCTGACAATAGGTCACGGATTTCCATTTCAACCAATTCAAGCAATTCTTCGTCGTCTACCAAGTCAACTTTGTTCATGAAGACGATAAGGTGTTTAACACCAACCTGACGTGAAAGAAGGATGTGCTCACGAGTTTGTGGCATTGGTCCGTCAGTTGAAGCTACTACAAGGATAGCACCGTCCATTTGAGCGGCACCAGTGATCATGTTTTTAACGTAGTCCGCGTGTCCTGGAGCGTCGATGTGAGCGTAGTGACGTTTTTCAGTTTCGTACTCAACGTGCGCAGTGTTGATTGTGATACCGCGTTCGCGTTCTTCTGGAGCAGCATCGATAGACGCATAGTCTTTAGGTTGGTTAACTGATGAAGGCAAGCGACGTGCCAAAACAGTTGTGATAGCTGCAGTTAGGGTAGTTTTACCGTGGTCAACGTGTCCGATAGTACCAATGTTAACGTGTGGTTTACTACGATCGTATTTTTCTTTTGCCATTTGAGTAAAAGCCTCCAATAAAATATATTTTATAGATAGACCGTAGGCAATACAGTCTAACTTTCCTTACTATTTTATCAAATTTCAGCTAAATTGCAAGTGTTTTACAACGTTTTTGTGAATTATTCTTGGTAAAAATTTAACTGAAAGTTCTATAATGAAG
>NZ_VMLO01000061.1:0-9290 GCF_013276735.1 Streptococcus sp. 1559 | reverse complement strand
CTGCTTTCTTGGGATGTTCTGGACGTGGCCTAATATTTCGCCAACCATGGCGCTTCAAGAGTTGATAAAAGGCATCACGTGTGTAGGAAGAACCTAACTCCTTTGTATAAGCCTGAAATAAGGCATCAATTGTAACAAATTCTCCTGCCTCTGCAGCCTTCAAATGACGGGCAAGAAAGGCTTTCTCTTCCTCAATTGTCATATATGCATGGTTACGACCACCACGTGTTTCTTGAAGGAGAGAATCGCGTCCGAACTCCTCATATTTTTTTACAGTTGGCCAAATCGTTGTTTGATTACAGCCTAAAAGCTCTATAATCTCTTTATAAGATTTACCCATCAGACGAAATAGAACGATTTGAAGGCGTTTATGATATTTAGCTGTACTAGAGTCTTTTAAAAGTGTTTTGATAGCTTGGATTTCTTCTTTAGTTGATTTCATATTACTACTATATAATGCTTTTTTATTTTAGCTTAGTATGAGTGTCCTTGTTCACGTCTTTCTTTTCCCACATGAAGAGAGTTCTGACGCCAACATCAAAAACCTTGGCTGCCTCGACATGGCTGTGCCCCTCTTTGATGTAATCTAATTCTCGATGTTTAAAATCTGTACTATATGCCATAGCTTTATTATAACATGCTTGTTTGAAACTAAGAAAATATCAAAACTCCATAATTGTTTTTCTAAAATACAGCTTTCAAATATCCTTAAATATAATAGACTTCCTGTGAAACAAAAATATGATACAATAAAATTATGAAGCAAGTAAACAACTAACTGATACACGATTTAAGCTCCTTGTTGCTGTTCAGCGCACGACTTTTGAAGAGATGTTAGCTGTATTGAAAACAGCTTATCAAGGTAAACACGCAAAAGGGGGACGAAAACCTAAACTAAGCCTAGAATACCTTCTTATGGCGACTTCAATATGTGCGAGAATATCGAACTTATGAACAAATTGCGGCTGATTTTGGTATCCACGAAAGCAACTTAACCCATCGGAGTCAATGGGTTGAAGTAACTCTTGTTCAAAGTGGTTTTACGATTTCAAGACCTCCTCTCAGTTCTGAGGACACGGTAATGATTGATGCGACGGAAGTAAAAATCCATCGCCTTAAAAAACAATTAGCGAATTATTCTGGTAAAAAGAAATGCCACGCTATGAAGGCTCAAGCGATTGTCACAAGTCAAGGGAGAATTGTTTCTTTGGAGATCACTGTGAACTATTGTCATGATATGAAGTTGTTCAAAATGAGTCGCAGAAATATCGGACAAGCTGGTAAAATCTTGGCTGACAGTGGTTATCAAGGGCTCATGAAGATATATCCTCAAGCACAAACTCCACGTAAATCCAGCAAACTCAAGCCGCTAACAGCTGAAGAGAAAGCCTGTAACCATGCGCTATCTAAGGAGAGAAGCAAGGTTGAGAACATCTTTGCCAAAGTAAAAACGTTTAAAATGTTTTCAACAACCTATCGAAATCATCGTAAACGCTTCGGATTACGAATGAATTTGATTGTTGGTATTATCAATCATGAACTAGGATTCTAGTTTTGCAGGAAGTCTAGTATAAAATACGGACTAATCAAGATAAAAGAATAGTGAATCATAAAAATCGATTTACTAGATACCATAGTATCTTATAGTTGCTAATAAGAAGTTAGTCTAGCAGAATGAACCTCTCATTTCTCCCCTACTAGTCCGTAATTCGTTGATACATTTCTGGTCTTCTATCTCGAAACAAGCCCCAGTTTAGGCGTTCACTTGCTCCCTTGTCTAGGTCATAAGTAGCTAACAGAACAGCTTCTTCTTGTCTTTCAGCTCGTTCTAGAATAGCTCCTGTTTCATCCGTCATAAAGGAGGAACCGTAGAAGTCAAGACTGGAACTCTGTCCGCCATTTTCCTCACTAGGCGTGACCTCTTCCAATCCATAACGATTGGCTGAGATGACTGGAACAATATTTGCTGCTGCGTGTCCTTGCATGGTACGTTGCCAATGACCAAAACTATCCGTATCTAAAATTGGCTCTGAACCAATGGCTGTAGGATAAAAGAGCAATTCAGCACCATTTAACGCAAGACAGCGGGCTGTTTCAGGGAACCATTGATCCCAACAGATACCGATCCCGATCTTGGCATAGAGAGTATCCCAGACCTTGAAACCTGTGTTGCCAGGTGTGAAATAAAATTTTTCTTGATAATAATGGTCATCTGGTATGTGGGTCTTTCGATAAACACCCAGCACCTCACCATCTGCATCAATGACGGCAATAGAGTTATACAAGACATTACCATCTTTTTCATAGAAACTGATTGGTAAAACGACCTTTAGCTCCTTGGCAATGGTTTTAAAATGCTGAATAGCTGTATTGTCTGTCACCGACTGGGCATGCTGGTAGTAGTCATACTGACGTTCCTGACAGAAATAGGGACGTTCAAACAACTCTGGTAAGAGAATGATTTGAGCGCCTTGTTCTGTAGCCTGACGTACTAAGCGCTCCGCTGTTTGAATATTTGTTGCCACATCCTTGGCGCATTGCATCTGAATGGCTGCAACTCTTACATTTCTCATCTTTTTCTCCTATTCTGGGATTTGTTGGGTGATACAGTGGATATTGCCACCACCTAAGAGAATATCTCTGGCTGGAATTCCGACAACTTTACGGTCTGGGAAACACTCACTGAGAATATCTAAGGCTACTTGGTCGTTTTTATCTTGAAACTGAGGAACTAGGACAGCCTTGTTGGCAATATAAAAGTTTACGTAGGAAGCTGCTAGTCGTTCACCTGCGTATCGCTCTTCTTCTCCTTCTTCATAGATGTAGCCTGGCAAATCCTCTTCGGTTACAACTTGATGAAGAGCTGGAATTGGAAGTTTATGAATAGTGAAGTGACGACCTTTTGCATCTGTTTCTTGCTCTAAGAATTCGAGATCTGCTTTTGACATGGCATACTGGGGATCATTTTCGTCATCTGTCCAAGCCAAAACAAGCTCAGCAGGACCAACAAAGGCAGCAACATTATCGACGTGTTCATTGGTTTCATCCTGATAAATACCATAAGGAAGCCAAATAACTTTTTCAGCACCAAGACTTTCTAATAATGTGTTTTCAATCTCCTCTTTAGTCAAGTTAGGATTGCGACCAGGACTAAGCAAGCAACTTTCAGTTACGAGAATAGTTCCTTGACCATCGCTATGGATTGCGCCTCCTTCCAGTACAAAAGGTTTAGCATCATAGACAGGCCTTTCCAAGGCCTCAGCAAAACGACTGGCTACTTGGTCATCCTCTTCATAATCTTGATAAAGACCATCATAGGTGCCTCCCCAAGCATTGAAGGCCCAATCCACGGCTAATTTCTGGCCTTCATCATTGACAAGAATAGTCGGACCTGTATCACGCGCCCAGGCATCATTGGTGGGAATGTCTAAATAAACAACCTTGTCTCCAAGATAGGATTGGGCTTCAGATAGATAGGCCTGCTCCACCAAAAGATAGACTCTTTCCCCTTCTGCTATGGTCTCGATGATCTGAGTAAATGCTGCTTTAGCAGCTTTTCCTTGAAAGGGCCATGAACCTGGTCGAGTCGGCCATATCATGAGAGTACCATGGTGGGTTTCATACTCTGCTGGCATACGATAGCCTAATTTTTTGGGACTGTCCATCATGATAATCTCCCTTTAAAGTCTTGATAGCCAAAAGCTTTGAGTAAGCTACAGTCTCCCTGTTCGTCCATGAGATAGAGACTTGGCAATCCAATACCATTAAAGGTATTATTTTTGACAAAAGAATAAATGGCCATGTCTTGAAAATAAAGTCTGTCTCCGATTTGGACTGGATTTTCAAAACTATAATCACCAATCACATCGCCCGTCAGACAGGTATTAGAAGAAAGTCTGTAGGTATGGGCTTTTTCCTGTGCCTCAAAGCCATTTCTCAAAGGTGGACGATAGGGCATCTCAAGTACATCAGGCATATGGCAGGTCGCAGAGGCGTCTAAAACCAAGATTTCCATACCGTTTTCTACAATATCTAATACCTCAGTTGCTAAATAACCCGCATTAAGCGCAATGGCTTCACCAGGCTCGATATAGATTTCAAGATTGTAAGTTTTTCGGATACGCTTGATTTCTGAAATCAGCAAATCCACATCGTAACCTTCTCTTGTAATATGATGACCACCACCCATATTGAGCCATTTTACCTCATGTAAGTAGGGACCAAACTGTTCTTCTACTGCTTTCAAAGTTGTTTGTAAATCATCTGCTCCCTGCTCGCAAAGGGTATGAAAATGAAGTCCGTCAACCAAATCTAGCAAATCACTCGGAATCTTGTCTATAGTAACTCCAAAGCGAGAACCTGGTGCACAAGGGTCATAGAGCGCGTGATCTCCTTGAGTTGAACACTGAGGGTTGAGGCGCAAACCAACACTGACACCAGCCTCTCGACAACGCGGACCGTGTTTACGCAACTGTCTCTCTGAGTTAAAGACGATATGGTCCGTTATCTCTAGCAATTCCTCCAAGTCTGCATCCTTGAAAGCAGGCGCAAATACATGGACTTCACCAGGAAATTCTTCCCTTGCCAATTTGGCCTCATAGAGTCCACTAGCTGTCGTACCTGATAGATACTGGCTAATCAAGGGATAAGTTTTGTAGAGGGAATATGCCTTCTGGGCAAGCAAGACCTTGCAACCGGCCTCTTCTTGTACATATTGTAGAATGCGGCAATTAGCTTCTAACTTGGCCAAGTCAATAACATAGGCTGGTGTTGGTACTTGTTCTAACTTCATTAGTCCACCATTTGTGGATTTTCAACCACAACCCATGGCAAACCATACTCATTCAAAGCTTCCATGAATGGATCTGGATCTAACTCCTCAAGGTTATACACTCCAGCTTGTTTCCAAGTTCCGTTCATGACTAATTTTGTCCCAATCATGGCTGGAACTCCTGTCGTGTATGAAATTGCTTGTGACCCGACTTCTGCATAGCACTCTTGATGGTCGCAAACATTGTAGATGTAGATAGTCTTTTCAACGCCATCTTTGACACCTGTAAAGATACATCCAATATTGGTTTTTCCGACTGTACGTGGCCCAAGACTGGCAGGGGCTGGAAGCAAGGCTTTTAAGAATTGAATCGGAACGATGTCTTGTCCATTGAAGTTAATGGTATCCGTACGAAGGAGTCCTACATTTTCAAGACATTTCATATGTGTCAAGTAAGATTGACCAAAAGTCATAAAGAAACGAATGCGTTTGACTCCAGGAATGTTCTTGGCCAGCGATTCAATTTCTTCATGGTGAAGGAGATACATATCTTTTTGTCCAACTTGAGGGAAATCATACTCACGCTTGATAGACATAGCTTCGACTTCGACCCATTTCCCATCTTCCCAGTAAGAACCTGACGCAGAAACCTCACGGAGATTAATTTCTGGATTAAAGTTGGTTGCAAATGGATAACCGTGGTCACCGCCATTACAGTCTAAAATGTCGATATAATGGATTTCATCAAAATAGTGTTTGAGGGCATAAGCTGAAAAGACACTAGTTACACCTGGGTCAAAACCAGAACCAAGAAGAGCAGTCAAGCCTGCTTCTTTGAATTTCTCTTGATAAGCCCACTGCCATGAGTAGTCAAAGTAGGCTGTAAAACCAAGTTCCTTACAACGTTTTTCGTAGATAGCACGCCACTCAGGGTCTTCTGTGTCTTCTGCTTCGTAGTTGGCTGTATCGATATAGTGAACACCTGTTGCCAAACAAGCATCCATAATGGTTAAATCTTGATAAGGCAGAGCTACATTCAAAACAGCTTCTGGTTTGTAGCTTTCAATCAGGGCAATCACTTCTTCAACCTTGTCAGCATCAAGTGCTGCAGTTTCAATTTTAGTACTTGTTTTGCCTTCTAGCTTCGCTTTCAAGTCATCGCATTTTGACTTGGTACGGCTAGCAATCATAATCTCTGTAAATGTTTCGCTATCTTGACAAATCTTTGAAATAGCAACTTGGGCAACGCCCCCACAACCAATAACTAGTAAACGACTCATTTTTTTCCTTCCTCTTCTTCTAAAATGTCCTCAACATACTTGGGCAACATAAAGGATCCCACGTGTAAGTTTGCAGTGTAGTATTCTGTGAAAAGCTGGCGTTTTTTCCAACCTTCCTTGTCAAAATCTTTGACAGGGTGGTATTTTTTCGATGCAAATCCAAACAACCAATAGCCAGCTGGGCTAGTTGGAATATGGGCCTGATAAACCCGACTGATTGGAAAGGCTTGATTGACCTTGCGGTGCATGCTTCGGCAGGCCGACTCATCCTCGTCAAAGAAGGGACTCCCATGCTGGTAAATCATGATGCCGTCTTCCTTCAGAGCTCGATAACTATTGCCGTAGAATTCCTTGGTAAAGAGTCCTTCCGTATGGCCAAATGGATCTGTCGCATCGTTGATGATAATATCGTAATCATCTTCGCAGTTTCGCAAAAAGCGTAGCCCATTTTGGTAGTAAATGGTAACACGAGGATCATCTAGCCCTGCAGCAAAGTCTGGGAAATACTCACGACAGACCTCGACCAACATCTCATCCGGTTCCACGATATCGATTTGTTCCAGTTCAGGATAGAGTGTTAATACTTGGGCAACACCGCCGTCACCACCCCCAATAACCAATACTTTCTTTGGATTTGGGTGGACAGCCATGGGAACGTGAACGGTCATTTCATTGTAGACGAAATCATCCGCATCTGAGAACAAGACATGGCCATTTAAAATCAGTATTTTCCCAAAAGCTGGCGTATCCAAGACTTCGATATCCTGCCATTCACTTTTTCCAGCGTAAAGTTGCTTGGCTGTTCTCAGAGACAATTTGACATCTGGAGTATGAACTTCAGAAAACCATAAATCCATCTATTTCTCCTTTCTCTTAATGACGTTGATGTGATTGACCTCTGGATCTTCCGTCCCTTGGAGGGAGCAACCACGTTCCTTGGCAAATTGGATATAGTCGACAATTTCTCGTGTAATGCGTTCGCCAGGAGCCAAGATAGGAATCCCTGGAGGATAGCACATGACAAATTCTCCACAGACCTGTCCAACAGACTCATCTAAGGTCAAACTTTTTCTCTCTGAATAGAAGGCTTCCTGAGGAGATAACACCAACTCGGGCTGGATATATTCTCCTGCTATCAAGTCCTTCCCATCTCGTGAGTAGAGTCTCTTGATATCAGCAAGAGCACCGACCAAGCGCTCGATGTCTTGGATGCGGTCACCAATCGAAATATAGGCCAAGATATTGCCAATATCACCAAACTCAATCTGAATGTCGTATTCGTCTCGTAGGAAGTCATAAACCTCGATACCTGTTAAGCCAATACCCTGAGTGTAAACTGACAGCTTGGTTACATCAAAATCACAGACCGACACACCATCTATTAACTCTTTTGAGTAGGCATAGTAGCCACCTATGGCATTGATTTCACGACGAGCGTACTCGGATAGCTCAATGACCTTCTCAAACGACTCTTTACCACGAAGGGCCAAGTTGCGACGTGAAATATCCAAACTAGCCATCAACAGGTAAGAAGCAGATGTTGATTGGGTCAGGTTGATGATCTGACGAACGTATTCAGAATTCATCTGCTCCCCGATAAGTAAAATGGAGCTTTGGGTCAAACTCCCACCAGACTTATGCATGGAAACTGCTGCCATATCAGCCCCTGCATCCATAGCAGAAATTGGAAGTTTATCAGTGAAATGCAAATGCGCTCCGTGGGCTTCATCTACTAAAACCATCATGCCAGCTTCATGAGCCATTTCCGTTAAACCTTTAAGATCTGAACAGATGCCGTAGTAAGTGGGATTGTTAATCAAAATGGCCTTGGCATCTGGATGGTCCTTTATGGCCTTGGCTACTCGGTCATTTTCAAGACCTAAAGCGATACCAATCTTAGGATCCACACTCATCTCGATATAGATGGGAATGGCACCACATAGAACCAGCGCATTGATAGCAGATTTATGGACATTACGTGGCAGAATAATCTTATCTCCAGCCTTGCAGGTTGACAGAATCATAGTCTGCACCGATGAAGTTGTTCCACCAATCATGAGAAAAGCATGGGTTGCTCCAAAAGCATCAGCTGTCAGCTCCTCTGCATCCCGAATAATCGAAATGGGGTGACCAAGATTATCCAAGGGTTTCATCGAATTAACATCAATGCCAACACATTTTTCACCTAACAGTTCGACAAGTTCTGGATTTCCTCGTCCACGCTTGTGACCTGGAACATCAAAGGGAACAATCCTTTTCTTGCGTAACTTCACCAAAGCCTCATAAATTGGGGCTTGGTTTTGATCTAACTTCTTCAAGACTTACTCCTTTACCGTATTTTTAGTGCCTCAAGAAGATAAAGGCGACTAAAGGTTGACTCATGAAAAAAGAGCAGGTTTCCACCTGCTCTGCAATCTTCTGACGTTTTTATGTTTGTTTCTGTTGAGTATGTCTGTTCCCGATGTTTCCTAACTCTCTAGTAGCAAATATTACGTACTTTATTGATCGTTTCACAAGATGACGTGTGCTTTCACCACACTAAAAATTTATGAATTAGGACAAGTGTCCTAACATCAACTTATAAAAGTAGGCTTTTAACCCTATCAATAATGTGGTTTTTCAACCACGCTTCGGCATTCAACCCTGCCTGTCCGTAGGCATTTTTTACTCGGGTTTATATTTGCTAGAAAACATCATCTCATTTTCTAAGCTTTATTACTATATCATGTTTTTAAGAACTTGTAAAGCCTTTTACGAAAAAAATATAAAAAGTTCGCAAAATAGTTGGATTTTATTTGATTTAATACTCATTATGCCAAATTTCAAGTTCAAGTTAGCCATGAAGAAGTCTTCTCTGGGTGATTTGTAGTTCAAGCATTTTTTAGGATAGTTATTAATCCAATTTTAGATGAATGTGACTTCTTTGGGAGTCGTTTCCTTAGTTCCCTTAGGTAACCATCTACGAATGAGGCTGTTGTGATTCTCATCAGTTCCCCTTTCCCAAGAGGCATAGGGGTGCGCATAATAGATATGTTCCTCAGAAAATACATCAGACAAGCGGTTAAATTCTGTACCATTATCTGCCGTGATGGAAAGAATTTGATGTTGTTTTAAGATGAGTTTTAAAGCCTGATTGACCGCCTCAGCACTTTTATTTGGAATCAATCGGATAATTTGATGCCTAGTCCTTCGATCAGTTAAGACCAGTAAACAATAATTTTTCACTCTTGTAAGCAGAA
>NZ_VMLO01000060.1:0-4032 GCF_013276735.1 Streptococcus sp. 1559 | reverse complement strand
TGTTATGACGCGCTTACGTAGTAACCGCCCAATAACGAAGTATATTGAAAAATCTCCAGACTAGAGAACTCACGGATAGTTCCTAATCTGGAGATTTCTTATTTGCACTTTTCTTGTACAACTTTATTCCATGGTAAATAAGCCTCTAAAACCTCTTTGTTTACGAGTGCCTGCTTGCTTGGGGGTGGATTCAAAAAACTTCCTTCTCACATGCGCCCAACATCCAACAAGTTCAGCTTCTTCCAGTTGACGATAAGCTTCTAGCGGTTCGCAGTTTACCAAGCTTAGCGTCGCCTTGCTCCTAAACCTTGGACTGCTATCGCATAGGCAGAACTAGAGGACTAAAGTCCTAAGTTACTGCCGCAACATATCACAATGCACATATCCAGAATAATCTCCTAGGAATTCTTGTACTACTGAACCACTTCGACGCTGATCATGGTGGTACAGCGTGATTGCTTGCTTCTCAGCTTTCCCAGACAAAAAAGTCCAATAGTAGGTCAGATGGCTATCACTCTCTAGCACCCTATAAGAAGTTTCATCCGCATGAAGTAAGGGCTGAGTCAATAGTCTCTCTCGCAAGAGGTTATAGAGGGGCTCCAAATAGTATTGACTCGCCTTGATATGCCAATTAGAGATTTCCTTACGTGTGATTGGTAAACCCATCCTAGCCCAATCTTCTTCTTGGCGATAATTGGGGACCTTCAGATTAAACTTCTGATGGATGGTGTGAGCGATAATAGAAGCTGAGCCAAGGCTATGCGCCAAAGGGGCTTTAGGGATAGGAGCTTTCACAATTTTATCACTCGGATTTTTCTCACTGCTTGGCACTTATAAGCGTGTTGGATATGATCTATTCGTTTTAATTGCGCAGGAATAAAGACCAATTCTTGTCCTTGAAGGGTTGCTCCAATCTCTTTTAGATCTCCCTGACAGTCAGGGCAAATACAGTCCTCTAAGCGATGATGAACTTCTTCTGAATCAAATTGGGCAAGATGGAGCCTCATAATCCAGTTTAGCAATGATTTCCTTCTATTAATGATATCCATAATTTGGGCATTAGGATCTTTGATATCGAGTAGTTTTGTGATAAAATGTAATTGTTCCATATGATTCTTTCTAATGATGGTTTGGTTGCTTTTCATTATAGATGATACGGGACTTTTTTCTACAACAAAATAGGCTCCATAATATCCATAGGGGATTTTCCTACTACAAATATTATAGAGCCAAAATCTCCAGCCTAGAGAATTTATGAGGGTCTGAAAGGGTCAGGTATTTATGTTTTGTCATAGTAGAGCTCATTTCTAACTCAAACGTCTCACACTAAATTCCACCATAAAAATCTGTTTTAAACCAATTTCCACTTTGACCAGACTAGGGGGAGTTGTCCGAATCATAATTTTAGATAAATATTGGGAAAATACTTGACATATATGTTGTAGAAGAGTATAATGATGGTGATTCAGGTGATTCAGGTGATTCAGGTGATTCAGGTGATTCAGGTGATTAAAAATAATAATAAAGAGGTGACCTAAATGGGGAAGAAAAAGATGATTTTTGCTAGCCTAGCCAGTGCGGTAGTTTTAGGGGCTAGTCTTACTAGCGTTCAGCAATTGGCTGTAAAAGCTGATGAATCAAATACTACTAACACTAGCAAAGCATCCGAAAAATCTAAAAAGGATCTTGAAAAAGCGGAAGCAGCTAGAAAAGAGGCTGAAGCTAAAGTTGCTGAACTACAGAAAAAAGTAGAGGAAGCGAAAGCCAAAGCTGAAGAAGCTGCTAAGAAAGCAAAATCCGAAGCAGATGATGCTAAAGCTGCAGAAGAGGCAAAAGCAAAAGCTGAAAAAGCTAAACAGGCTGCTGATGCTGAGCTAGCTGCTGCTAAAAAGGAAGAAGCTGATGCTAAAGAAGCAGTGATGAAGGCCTTGACAGAACTTGAAAAGGCTGCCGAAGCTAAAATTAAGGCAGATGACAATATTAAGGACAAAGAAGCAGCTATTAAAAAAGCAAAAGAGAGAATCGGTAAAGAAGATTTACTGAAAGCAATTGAAAGTGGTCAAATCAAGGTCAGTGATGTTGTAAAGGAATTGCCAACAAAGGAAGATGAAGAACGAGTTATTACTAGCAAAGATTCTTCTCTTCCTGAAGAGATAAAAGCTAAAATCAAAAAAGCCGAGGAGGCTGATGCCAAACGTCCACAATCCGAAAAACTGCAAGACAAGGCGGATCAATTGGGGGATGAAATTGACTCTCTAACCAAGCAAGCTAATAAGGCCAAAGCCGAAGCTGAGAAAAAAGCTGCAACTCTGGTAGAAGAGGAGAAAAAACTAGAAGAAGCGAAAGCAGCGCATGAAGCGGCACAAGCTGAATTTGAAAAGGCTTTAGCAGTGGCTGAGTCTTATAAAGAAGATATTGATGCTCGTGTTGACGACTTCAATGACACTCTAAAAAAAGCAAAGGAAGCGAGAGACAACGACCCAGAAGCGAAAGCGAAATATGACCTTGAAGCTGCCTTGACGCAATTTGAAAAGGCTGCAGAAGATAAAATTAGGAAAGATAATAGTATTACTGATAAGGAAGCGGCTATTCAAGCAGCTAAAGCGGCAATCGGTAAGGAAGATTTACTAAAAGCGATTGAAAGTGGTGCTATCAGGGCTACCGAGGTTTTGCAAGACTTGCCAACAGAAGCTGATGAAAAGAACCCTATTGTTAAGAATAGTGATGGTGTTGTCTATGAGTCAGAAAACATGCTTCCTATGGATAAAAAGGAAAAAGTTGAGCAAGCTAACTCTGCAGACAAAGCACGTCCAGAGTCAGAAAAACTGCAAGACAAGGCGGATCAATTGGAAGATGGAATTGACTCTCTAACTAATCAAGCAAATAAACTTAAAGCTGACTTTGAGAAAAAACTTAAAGAACTTGAAAAGAAAAAAGAGGGTTCAGAAGAATATAAAAAACTCAAAGCTGAACTTGACAAAGACTATGAAGTTCTGAAATCTTATAAGGATGAGATTGATTCTCGTACCGAGGAATTCAACCAGACTCTTAAGAAGATAGAAGAAATGAAGAGTCCAGATCAGAAAAAAGAAGATAAAGACAAAGCTGATCTTGAAGCTGCCTTGACAAAACTTGAAAAGGATGCCGAAGCTAAGATTAATGCAGATGATAAGATTAAGGACAAAGCAGCGGCTATTCAAGCAGCCAAAGAGGCAATCGGTAAGGAAGATTTACTAGACGCAATTGAAAGTGGTGCTATCAAGGCTAGTGATGTTTTGAATGAGTTACCAACAGAGGATGCTAAACCTGCCCCTAAAACTGACGGTATGGTTGGTAGTATTAGTAGTCTCCCTGAAGCGCTGAAACAGGCAATTGAAAAAGCCGAAAACGCAGACAAGAACCGTCCAGAGTCAGAAAAACTGCAAGACAAGGCGGATCAATTAGGAGATGAAATTGACTCTCTAACCAAGCAAGCTAATAAAGCCAAAGCCGATCTTGTGCAAAAAGCCAAAGCTCTTGAGGAACAAGAAAGAAAACTCAAAGAAGCAGAGGTAGCTCGTGCAGCAGCAGAAGCTGAATTTAACCAGGCGGATGCCCTTGTCGAATCTTACGCAGAAGATATTAATTCTCGTGTTGATGACTTCAATAAGACGCTTAAAGAAGTAGAGGAAGCAAAAGCTAAGGAACCAGCTAAAACGGAAGAAGAAACTCCAGCTCAACCCAAAGAAGAAGCAGATCCTAGAATTACGGAGTTAGAGCAAAAAGCAGCAGAGTCGAAGAAAACAGCTGATGATGCGACTGCTAAGGCTGAAAAAGAAAATAAGGAAGCAAGAGCAGCTGAAAATTCAAAAGCTGAAGCTGAACAAGCTCAAACAGCTGCTGAAGCTGAACTAGAGAAGGCTAAAGCTGAGGCTGAAAAAGCAAAAGCAAAAGTTGAAGAGCTTGAAAAAGCAGAAAAAGCTGATCAGCAACCATCTGAACAGCCAGCAGAATCAGCTAAACCAGCGGAAGACTCAATGGCAACTCCAGAGC
>NZ_VMLO01000006.1:0-27753 GCF_013276735.1 Streptococcus sp. 1559 | reverse complement strand
CGGGTGGTTATGACTTTTTACAGATAAGGAATTTTACATACAAATAATTGAACTTTGGTAAAATAAGACTATAATTAAGTTAGAAATGATAAAGCATAAAGCTAGAAAGGAGTTTACTGTATCAAATCTGTACAGTAAGATTAAAATCATGAAAAAGAAAACAATAGCAATTATACAATGTATTTTGTATCTCATAGCTCCTTATATAGCTCTTCAGTTGTGTAGTATTAACAGAAGTTTAATGGGTGAGTTCTTTATGATTTTCTTTATTCTGTTGACTATTTCATTCTGGTTTAGTATTTGGAAACTAGAAAAAGCACTAGCTAATGATTCTCAATAGAAACTCCAAAGACTTAGATCTGTTTTACTCAGGTCTAAGTCTTCTTTAAAAAGCTCTATATCATCTTTCCGAAAAACTATAATTTTCTTGAAAAATAAATAAGTCCATGCTATACTACTAATAGACTTATTTATGGAGAAAATACATGAAACGAGAGATTTTACTGGAACGAATCGACAAACTAAAACAAATCATGCCCTGGTATGTTCTTGAATACTACCAATCTAAGCTTGCTGTTCCTTACAGTTTTACAACCTTGTACGAATACCTGAAGGAATACGATCGATTTTTCAGCTGGGTTTTAGAATCTGGTATCTCAAACGCCGATAAAATATCTGATATTTCTTTATCTGTCTTGGAAAATATGTCTAAGAAAGACATGGAATCCTTTATACTTTATCTACGTGAACGTCCCTTGCTGAATGCTAATACAAGCAAGCAAGGTGTTTCTCAGACAACCATCAATCGGACCTTGTCAGCACTTTCTAGTCTTTATAAGTATTTGACTGAGGAAGTTGAAAACGATCAAGGGGAACCTTATTTCTATCGTAATGTAATGAAGAAAGTTTCAACCAAAAAAAAGAAAGAAACACTTGCTGCTAGAGCTGAAAACATCAAGCAAAAACTCTTTTTAGGTGATGAAACAGAAGGTTTTCTAACTTATATTGACCAAGAGTATCCACAAAAACTTTCAAATCGCGCCCTATCTTCATTTAATAAAAACAAAGAACGTGATTTGGCCATTATTGCCCTTCTCTTGGCTTCTGGTGTCCGCTTATCTGAAGCTGTTAATCTGGATCTAAGAAATCTCAATCTAAAAATGATGGTTATTGATGTCACTCGAAAAGGGGGCAAACGTGATTCGGTCAATGTCGCTGCCTTTGCTAAGCCTTATTTAGAGAATTATCTGGCCATTCGGACTCAACGCTATAAAACAGAAAAAACAGATACAGCCCTTTTTTTGACTCTCTACAGAGGTGTTCCTAATCGTATCGATGCTTCCAGCGTTGAGAAAATGGTTGCTAAGTATTCTGATGACTTCAAAGTCCGTGTAACTCCCCATAAACTACGCCATACTCTAGCAACTAGGCTCTATGATGCCACTAAATCGCAAGTTTTAGTCAGCCACCAGCTAGGACATGCCAGCACACAAGTCACTGACCTCTATACCCATATCGTCAATGATGAACAAAAGAATGCTCTGGACAGTTTATGATTTTACGTAATATAACTTATGTAAAATATTTATCAAAAAAAGAAGCTGGTCCTACAACCAACTTCTTTTTCTTTATATCTGATACCAGTAAAGTAGCGTGGAATATCAATTGTTTCTATATTTTTGAAATTCTCATTTGCCTACTACTAATTTAACTATAGCAAAAATAATGCAGACAAGGAAGGATATTTTTGCTTGTATGAATTCTAAAAATCAAGCTTTTCTGGATTCAAATCTCTTCATAATCGCAGTTAAACGCCAACGGTAGAGAGCCCCGCTCACGATTAAACTAATAATCAAACCAATCCAGTAAGAATAAGCTCCAAAATCTGTTAGAGAGTCGAATACCATAGCTACTGGGAGTGTCACCCCCCAATAACCAACCAAACCAAGGTAAAAAGGAATAACGGTATCCTTATACCCCCGTAAAATTCCCTGAAGAGGTGCTGCAAAGGTATCTGCTAACTGGAAGAAAAGACTGTAAGTCAAAAAACGTGCTGTCAAATCGATAAATTCTGGGTTGTTACCATAAAGACTAGCCACACTTCCCCTAAAAATGTAAAGGAAGGATAAGGTGAAGACCGCAAAAATGAGGGCTGTCCATCTTCCTAGACCAATATAGGTTTTCGCATCATCAAATCGCTTGGCTCCCACTTCATAGGAAACGACAATAGCCATAGCAGATGAGATACTCATAGGAAAGGCGTACATGAGACTTGAAAAGTTCATAGCTGACTGGTGACTAGCGATAATCAAGGACGAGAACTTAGCCATAATCAAGCCAACCACGGAAAAGATAGCCACCTCAGCAAATACAGTCCCCCCAATAGGCAGACCTAAACGAACTCCTTCCTTAATTTTATCCATATTAAGTGGAATGCGTTTCTCAAGGTGTAAGACTTTGAGCTTCTCCTGTTTAAATAGAACCAAAACAGAAATCCCCAGCAAGACCCAGTAGGCCAAGGATGTTCCTAAACCAGCACCAGCACCTCCCAGTTCTGGAACACCAAAGGCCCCGTAAATCAAGAGGTAGTTAAATCCACTATTGAGAGGAAGTAACAAAAGCATGAGGGACATGGACAGTTTGGTCAAGCCCAGCGAATCCAGCAAGGAACGAATGACACTAAAGAGCAACAAGGGGATAATCCCGATAGATAAAAACCAAAGATAGCGAACCGCTACTGCTGCCACTGGTGCTTCTAGTCCGATATGATTTAAAACGGGTGGTGCCAGGAAAAGTACTAGTCCCAGCAAGACCACGGATAGACCCAAGGCCAGATAGATGAACTGGTAAAAATCTGACGCAACTTCTTCCTTTTTACCACTACCAAGATGGTGACCAATGATAGGCACCAGGGCTGACACAATCCCTGTTAGGAATGTAAAAAAAGGATTCCAGATACTGGTCGCCATAGACACACCAGCCAAGTCCATGGTATTGTATTGGCCTGTCATTGCAGTGTCAACAAAAGAGGCAGAATAATTGGCAAATTGGTAGATCAGGATTGGGAAGAAAATTTTTAAAAATAATACTAACTTCTCTTGTAAACACTTTGTCTTATACATACTTCTCTTTCTATTCTGATTTATCTAAACCAAAGAGTTTCAGACCATAGTTTTTCAAACTTAGCGGAGGATTATTAGATTTTGAAGTAGTATGCCAACACGCACATGTACGACAATAATAGCTTCTAACTAAACCTCCATTATCATATTGAACCGCATGGTCAGCTTTTTCTTTAGTTTCATATTGAATTTTAGAACGATTAGCTGCGGGACAGTAAATTCCGCTATTAGATTTTGCTTGTCTTTCCCTACGTTTTCGAAAATAATTCATATTCCAACTCCTATCAAGCTTGATAAACGATTTGTCCCTTACAGATGGTATATTTAACTTGCCCTTTTAAGGTTTCACCGATGAATGGTGAATTAGCTGCTTTGGAAGCAAAATGGGAGTCCACAAGGCGGTCAGCATTAGAATCAAAAATAGTGATGTCCGCTGGACCATTCTCAGCCAAATAACCAGCTTCAAAATTGTAAAGCTTGGCTGGGTTGTAGGTCATCTTTTCGAGTAATTCCATCAAGCTTAACTCACCAGCTTCTACCAAATAAGTCAATCCGAGAGATAGAGATGTTTCTAAGCCAGTCATGCCAGATAGTGCCTTGGTCATATCCTCGACATTTTTTTCATCAACATGATGAGGCGCATGGTCAGTCGCAATAACTGTGATGACACCTGACTTGAGACCTTCAATCACGGCACGACGGTCTGATTCCAAACGAAGCGGCGGATTCATCTTGGCATTACTTCCTTGTGTCAAAAGGAGCGCTTCGGTCTTAGAAAAATGCTGTGGCGCTACTTCTGCTGTGACTTGCGCACCCAAACCTTGAGCAAACTCCACTACTTTAACACTTTCTTCCTTAGACAAATGCTGAATATGAACATGGGCCTTGGTTGCATAGGCAATCATGACATCACGCGCCATCATAGCATACTCAGCCACCCCAGTCGCACCGCAGATATGGAAATGTTCTTTAGCAATATTTTCGTTAAACCCAAGAATCCCATTCAAACCTGGATCTTCCTCATGAAGACTAATAAAGGTATTAAGCTTTTTAGTTTCCTCCATGGCTTCCTTGACAACTTTACTACTTTCAAGCGGAATACCATCATCAGAAAAACCAACAGCTCCAGCTTCTAAGAGTGCTTTAAAGTCAGTCAAATCTTGCCCATTAAAATTCTTAGTAATGGTCGTAACCGTCTTAACATGAATCTTTTCCTTGGCAGCTGACTGGAGAACTTCTTGCAGGGTTTCTACATCTGAAATGGTTGGACTAGTATTAGCCATCATGACAACAGTTGTAAAACCGCCTGCAGCGGCTGCTAGGGCACCTGTATGAATATCTTCCTTGTGGGTTTGACCAGGTTCACGGAAATGAACATGAATATCGACCAAGCCAGGAGCAACTACAAGACCAGTAGCATCAATCGTTTCTGCTCCTTCTTCCGTGATCTCAGGCGCAATTTTGATAATTTTCCCATCTTGAACTAAGACATCACAAACTTGATCCAAACCAGACTTGGGATCCATTACACGACCATTTTTGATTAGTAGCATCTGCTTTCTCCTTTATTCATAGAAATCAACTTGGGTATCCAACAATTTATCCCCATCATAAACAAACTTGGCTGAAAAGAAGGGTTTGTCCTCTAAAAGCCACTCAACAAAGGTATGGTCACCTTCCCAAGTAGGCTTGCTCAAAACCTCATCATAGGGAACCCATTCTAGCGTCCCCTCATAGCAGTCAATCAAGTCGCCCTCAAACTCTGTCACCTTAAAAACATAGGTGTACCAGTCTAAATCTGGCGTAAATTCAGGAAAAGTGATAACACCTTTTAGAACTGGCTTGGCTTTGAGCCCTGTTTCTTCAAGGATTTCACGCGCTGCACATTCCTGAGGTGTCTCACCACGCTCTAGCTTACCACCCACACCAATCCATTTCCCTTCATGGACATCATTGGGCTTCTTATTACGGTGGAGCATGAGCAGTTCTTTCCCGTTATCAATGTAGCAAATTGTCGCTAACTGAGGCATATTTTCTCCTTATCTAAGCCAATCGATTGGCTCTTGTCCTGTCTCTTTTAAGAATGCATTGGCCTTGGAAAAAGGCTTGGAACCCCAAAATCCTCTGTAAACCGATAAAGGACTGGGATGGGCTGATTCGATAATCAAGTGATGAGGATTGGTAACCAAGACCTTCTTCTTACGTGCATAGGATCCCCAGAGTACAAAAACGACTGGTTTATCTAGTTGATTGACCACCTGAATCACAGCATCCGTAAAAGGCTCCCATATTTGACCAGCATGACCATTGGCCTGTCCAGCAGGAACCGTCAAACAAGCATTAAGAAGCAAGACTCCTTGCTCAGCCCAAGCTGTCAAATCATGAGATTTCTTAACGCCAATATCCTCTGACAATTCTTTCAAGATATTTTGCAAGGATGGTGGAGCTGGGATAGAGTCCGGTACAGAAAAACTCAAGCCCTGCGCTTGACCTGGCCCGTGATAGGGGTCTTGTCCTAGAATCACCACCTTAACGTCTTCTAGGGGTGTGGTCAAGAGAGCTTGAAAAACCTTTTCCTTGGACGGATAAACAATCCCCTGAGCATAAACCTGCTCCATAAACTGATTGATATTCCCGAAATAACCCTCAGGTAATTGCGCCTTAATCAAAGCATGCCAAGACGAGTGTTGCATAGCCGACTCCTTCATTTTTACTGCCTCTATTATAGCAAAAAGTGGCTATGGAAACCACTTTTTACAGTTTATCTAAACAATCCAGCAAGTCTTGGAAAGAATAGACTTCGTAAGTCGGCTGGGCTTGTGTGTGATTTTCGAGGTGATGAGGATTATACCAGATAGTGTCAATCCCAGCATTATTGCCACCTTGAATGTCGGCGGTTAGAGAATCTCCAATCATCAGCGTCTTTTCTTTACTAAATCCAGCAATTTGCTGGCCGATTTTTTCATAAAATAGAGCATCCGGCTTTTGAGTTTGCAATTGCTCAGAGATAAAGACTTGATTGAAATAAGGTTCTAGACCAGATTGAGCCAAACGTCCTGTCTGAATGGCAGTAATGCCATTTGTCGCAGCATACAAGTCATAATCACGATCAATGAGGCTGTCCAAGAGATCATGAGCGCCCGATAGTGTTTGTCCCTGCTGGGCGAGGTAAAATTGGTAACGTTGGGCAAGAAAACTACCGTCTTTTTCCTGTCCAAAATGAGAAAATAAACGAGAAAAGCGCGTGTTAACCAGCTCTTGTTTACTGATTTTCTTTTGCTCCAAGTCCTTCCAGAGAGCCTTGTTCATAGGAACATAATAGTCTTTATAAGCATGAATATCTGCAACCCCTTCTTCTTTTAGAAGTTGCGTTAAAGCCACATCCTCAGCAGCATCAAAATCAAGCAAAGTGTGGTCGAGGTCAAAAAATAGAAATTTGTAGGACAATTTGAGGTTTTCCTTTCTGAAAATTCATTAAGAACATTATATCATAAAGCACCTCATACAATTAACTAATTTAATCACTTGAAAAAATTCGAACACTTTCTATACAACTAACAGCTCAAATCGTTCAGAATAGAACAATCCTAACTATCGAACACCCTAACTTCATAAATATCTATGCAATTCTAGACTTAGAATTCCTATAAACTAAATGTTTTCGTACTCTTCTAAGTAATTGATTGCCTTAAACTTTAATTTTTGAAGGATTCTAAAGCTAGAATAGTCTCATCACAATCAGTTTTGAATGATTCACAATTTAGAAACACTATAGGTTTACTCTTGTTAAAATAAAAAGGAACTGCCCAAAGCAATCCCTTTTTATTTACTTAAAATTTGATAGTTGAGATAATCAATAGCCCACCTATAAAAAGTGTTATAGTAAAATTCCTTATTTATTGATTTCAAGCTCAGACAACTGTGTTTGAATAACTGACAGTTCTGCACCAGCCTGAAGAAGAGCAGCTGCAGTATAAGCACCTTCTACAATTGGAACCCTATTGATGATGATACTTTTATCACTGAAATCAGCCACCATTTCTAAGTTCATTTTAGCAGAACCCAGGTCAAAAAAGGCTAATAAGGTATCTGCTGGATTTTCGGAAACAATCCTATCTACTTGATCAAAACTAGTTCCAATTCCTCCATCTTCGGTTCCTCCTACATAAGTAATTGGAACATCTTTAGCTACTTCACTAATCAGTTCAACGACACCTTCTGCAATGTTTTTGGAATGTGAAACGATAACAAGACCAATACTTCCCATTAAACCACCCCAGTTTCTAAAAAAGCAGTAAAGAGTAATCCTGATGAGAATGATCCAGGATCAATATGTCCAAGAGAACGTTCTCCTACATAAGACGCCCTTCCTTTAGTTGCAAGTAAATCTTTGGTAGCATTCACTACCTTATCAATAACCTCTTGAGTCAATTGACCAGCAGACAAAGCAGCAATAACAGGAGTCCAAACATCAACCATTGTCTTTTCTCCAACTTCTGCTTTCCCACGTTTGACAATCATATCCAAACCGCTTTGTAAGATTTCCTCTATTTTCGAATTAGAGTCAGCCTTGGCCATGCCCATAAAAGCAGAGCCATACAAGGGACCAGAAGCACCTCCTACCTTACTTAGTAGTTGCATTGAGACAAGTTTAAACACATCACTGCTGGTTTCAAATTGCTTTCCTTCTAAATTTTCCATAACTGCAGCCATTCCACGCGCCATGTTTCCACCGTGGTCTCCATCTCCTATAGGAGTGTCTAGCTCACTAAGATAATCTTTCTGTTCTTGAATCTTTTCATTAAAAAGTTTCATCCATTCAAGAGCTTGTTCAGCATTCATACGACATTTCCTCCTTGAATTTTACCAAGCTGGTGTAGTAACAGGTGCATTTAGAGCATTCAACCACTCATCATCTGCCAATCGAATCAATGTTAATGATAAGCCAGCCATATCGATTGAAGTCATATAGTTTCCAATTTTCTTAAATGCCAACTCAACACCTTTTTCATGGAGTAATTTAGCCACATCATTTGCAAATACGTATTGCTCCATAAGTGGTGTGCTTCCTAAACCATTGATGAGAAGCCCATAGCGTTCACCAGCTTTAAGTTGGAAACCTTCAGATAATTTTTCAACCAATTCTGAAGCCAATTGTGCTGAAGGTCGCATTTTCTCTTTTTTATATCCAGGCTCACCGTGAATACCAACTCCATATTCAAATTCATCATCTTCTAGAACAAATCCTGGTTTCCCAACTTCTGGAACAGTAGCGCCAGATAGAGCTAATCCAATTGTTTTAATTTCTAAGACAAGTTTGTCGGCCAAGTCCTTCATTTCAGATAATGATTTACCAGAACGAGCTGCAGCCCCCAAAATTTTATGGACTAATATAGTACCTGCAACACCTCGACGGCCTTGGGTATAGAGACTATTTTCAACAGCGATATCATCATCAACCACAACACTTGCTACATCAATACCTTCCATTTCAGCAAGTTCTTGTGCAATTTCAAAGTTCATAATGTCACCAGAATAGTTCTTGATGACCATGAAAACTCCAGCACCTTCATCAGCCGCCTTAATGGCTTCTAAAATTTGATCCGGAGTAGGTGAAGTGAAGACTGCTCCACAAATGGCAGCAGACAACATTCCATCTCCTACAAATCCAGCATGACTGGGTTCATGTCCTGAACCTCCACCTGAAATGAGTCCAACTTTTCCTGTCTTTTCTGCCTTTCTAACGATAACATCAAAACCATCTAAGCGTTGAACCAAGTCATCATGCATGAATGACAACCCCTGCAACATTTCATCAACAACTTGTGTCTGTTCATTTATAATTTTTTTCATGAGAAACTCCTTTCGGCATCTACCTTTGTTTTCGATTTCATTATATACTTTTTATTGCTGGATGATAAGGGACAGATTCTATTATTTGTCCCCTTTTAAACCCGTTTCAAACATTTTTTGGTAAAATGAAGTAAGTAAAAGAAAGGCTTCCTATGGCATCATCACTCATTACAAAAAAACGGATTGCCAAGGCATTTAGAGACCTATTAGCTACTAGAGAATTTGATAAAATCTCCATTGTAGATATCATGGAATCAGCTGGCATTCGTAGACAGACCTTTTACAATCATTTTCTTGACAAATATGAACTGCTAGACTGGATATTTGAAACTGACTTAACCGAGTATATCACCAATAACTTGGACTTCATTTCAGGCCAAAAACTATTACAAGAATTATTTCTTTATTTCGAACAAGAGCGTGATTTTTATATTCAACTTTTTGATATTCAAGGGCAAAATAACTTCTATGACCACTTTATCAGCTACTGTCGCTTGCTTGTATCAAAAATTTTAAGAGAATATGGTCAGATTGATATTGATTCATCTGCTTATACTTGTTTTTTGTTAGACTATCATTCACATGCTCTAGCAGAAATCGTGAAGGTTTACGTTAATAAAAAAAGTCCAGTTCCACAACCAGACTTTCTAATCATGACAATTATTGGAAAGAGACCACAATGACATTTATTTCAAATCATAAACAGAAAATTATTTCAAGTTACATTTCGGCAACTGTCAGCAGTCATCTCGAATTAGAAAAACACCCTACCTTACCATTAGTCTATCAAAAAAATCGTAATCCCCATCAGGTTCCAATATTGTCGGGTGGAGGTTCCGGCCACGAACCTGCGCATATTGGATATGTGGGAGAAGGAATGCTTACTGCTGCTATCTATGGCCAATTATTTACTCCTCCTACAAGAACTGAAATCTTAGAGTCCATTCGTTTTTTAAACAATGGTCACGGTGTCTTCATCATTGTAAAAAATTTCGAAGCAGACATCAAAGAATTTAGCTGGGCCATTAATACTGCTAGACAAGAAGGAATTAAGGTCGGCTATAGTCTAGCACACGACGATATTTCTATTGAAGCTCACAATAGATTTCAAATTAGAGGAAGGGGGCTTGCAGGGACTATTTTACTTCATAAAATCCTAGGATATGCGGCTCAGAACGGTGCTGACATCGAGCAACTAACTGATTTAGGTTATGAACTTGCTACCGAAATCGCAACAATTGGCTTTGCAACGAAATCGGCTAGTCTCCCCCAAGCCACCCTTCCACTATTTAACTTGGAAGAAGGAAATATTTCTTATGGTATTGGGATACATGGCGAAGAAGGCTATCGTATAGTCCCATTCCAATCATCGGAAATCCTTGCAAATGAAATTATAAGTAAATTAAGATTGCACTATCATTGGAAAAAGGGTGATCAATTTATATTGCTTGTAAATAATCTAGGCACTACCAGCAACTTAGAAATGGGTATATTTATCAATGATCTCCTTCAACTCTTAGAAATTGAAGGAATCACTATTACATTTATAAAATCAGGAACATTTATGACCAGTCTGGATATGGCAGGTATATCCGTAACTCTTTGCCCTGCGAAAAATAAACAATGGTTAGAAGCGCTCAATGCTCCAACAACAGCTTTTTCATGGTAATTTGCTTGTATAACTCAAAAGGGCTACATCACTTGTTAGACCTTTGCTTTTATCTTATACTCAATGAAAATCAAGGAGCAAACTAGGAAACTAGNNAGACTGACGAAGTCAGTGAGCATATCTACGTTAAGGCGACGCTGACGTGGTTTGAAGAGATTTTGAAAGAGTATTAGACCATACTTTTCCAAAATGCGCCCAAAAAACCTTGCAACTAGGTTACAAGGTTAATCACATTAATCAAAATTAACGTATTCTTTTTGAAGTTCAAGAACTTCTTCCATTGTTGAGCATTCTGTAAGGGCACGGTTTGCGTACTCTTCCATCTTAGCTGTGTAGAGTTTCTTCATCAAGCTGCGTGTACGAAGTACAGATGTTGCTGACATAGAGAACTCATCCAAGCCCATTCCGACAAGCAGTGGAACAGCTGTTTGGTCACCAGCCATCTCACCACACATACCAGCCCATTTACCTTCAGCGTGAGCTGCCTTGATAACGTTGTTGATCAAGCGAAGGATTGATGGGTTATATGGTTGGTAAAGGTATGAAACTTGTTCGTTCATACGGTCTGCCGCCATTGTGTATTGGATCAAGTCATTTGTACCAATTGAGAAGAAGTCAACTTCTTTTGCAAATTGGTCTGCAAGCATAGCTGCTGCAGGAATTTCAATCATGATACCAACTTGGATGTCATCCGCAACTGCAACTCCTTCAGCAAGAAGATTTGTTTTTTCTTCTTCATAAACTGCTTTAGCTGCACGGAATTCTTTCAAGAGGGCAACCATTGGGAACATGATACGCAATTGACCATGAACAGAAGCACGAAGAAGGGCACGGATTTGTGTACGGAACATTGCATCTCCAGTTTCAGAAATAGAGATACGAAGGGCACGGAATCCAAGGAATGGGTTCATTTCGTGTGGCATATCGAAGTAAGGAAGTTCCTTATCTCCACCAATATCCATTGTACGAACAACCACTGGTTTACCATTCATTCCCTCAAGAACAGCCTTATACGCTTCATACTGCTCATCTTCTGTTGGGAAGTCTTGAGAATCCATGTACAAGAACTCTGTACGGTAAAGTCCAACAGCTTCTGCACCGTTGTTGTTAACACCTTCAACGTCTTTTGGAGTACCGATGTTAGCTGCCAACTCGAAGTGTTTACCGTCAGCAGTCACTGTTTGAGCATCTTTCAAAAGTGCCCATTCAGCTTTTTGTTTAGCATAAGCTTCACTAGCTGCTTTAAATTCTGCCGCTTGTTCATCTGTTGGGTTGATAATCACTTCACCAGTAATTCCGTTAACGGCAAGGATATCACCGTCTTTGACGATTTCAGTGATGTTATTTGTTCCCAATACAGCTGCAATTTCAAGTGTACGTGCCATGATAGCTGAGTGGCTTGTACGTCCACCGATGTTTGTTACAAAAGCTTTTACAAAGTTTTTGTCCAATTGAGCTGTATCAGATGGTGTTAAGTCATGTGCAATCACGATTACTTCTTCATTGATAGAAGCTGGGTTTGGCAATTTCTTACCAAGAAGGTTTGCCAATACACGTTTTGTCACGTCGCGGATATCCGCTGCACGTTCTTGCATGTATGGGTTGTCTTCCATGCCTTCAAAGATAGTGATGAACATATCAGTCACTTCTTTCAGACCTGCTTCTGCATTGACTTTCTTAGCACGAATTGTTTCTTTAATCTGACCAATCAATTCTGGGTCAGAAAGAACCATCAAATGAGCGTCAAAAACTTGAGCCGCTTCTTCACCAAGCGTACCTACAGCTTTCTCGCGGATAAGAGAAAGCTCGTTTTGAGAAGCTTCAAGAGCAACATCCAAACGAGCCTCTTCTGCGTTTGTATCTTCGACTGAAACAGTCTCGAATGACAAATCCGGTTGAACGAGTAGATATGCTTTTGCAACTGCAACACCGTCAGATGCTGCGATTCCTTTAAGCATTTCTGTCATTTCCCTTATGCCAATCCTTCTTTTTCCATTGTTTCTGAGATTGCAGCGATGGCGTCATCTGCATCTGCACCTTCAGCTGAGATAGTTACGTCAGCACCTTGGCCAACACCAAGACTCATAACACCCATAATTGATTTAAGGTTAACTGATTTACCTTTGTATTCAAGAGTGATATCTGAAGCAAATTTGCTAGCAGTTTGCACCAACAATGTTGCTGGACGTGCGTGAATACCTGTTTCTGCCACTACGTGGAAATCTTTAGAAGCCATAGTTTGACTCTCCTTTTGTTCTTTCTTTTTTTGAGTTATATGTGATAACCCTTACAGTTTGGTATTATACCATCTTCTAGGATTTTTTTCAAGCATTTTCTGGATTTTCCTTCAATTTCCTTTCAGATAACTTGCTGAAAATCTTCTATCCTAGATAACAAAACACAGGATATAGTTTCTTCAAAAACAATTTATAGGATAATTATTGCTGTTTTATAAAACAAACACTACATATTGTGTTTTGTGAGCTTGACTAGAAAAACAGACCACTATATTTAGTTCAAATCATTGACAAAATTTTATTTTCTGATATACTAGGATAGTATTAAATTTTGAAGAGGAGTTACACAATGGTAATCGTTTATTCTAAAAACAACTGTGTCCAATGTAAGATGACCAAACGTTTCTTGGACAGTAATAATGTCTCTTATCGTGAAATCAATCTTGATGAGCAACCTGAGTACATCGATCAAGTTAAAGAGCTCGGTTTTAGCGCAGCTCCTGTTATCCAAACACCAACTGAAGTCTTTTCAGGTTTCCAACCAGGAAAACTGAAACAATTAGCATAATCTTAGTACATCATCCAGAAGAAACTGCTTCTAGGGCTAACTTAGAGGCCTTTCTTTTGTAATTAGATAAGGGAAATTTTATGGGATTAAAACATCTTGAAGACGTGACTTACTTCCGTCTCAATAACGAAATCAACCGTCCTGTCAATGGACAAATCATGCTTCATAAAGATAAGGAAGCCTTGGATGCCTTCTTTAAAGAAAATGTCGTTCCAAACACTATGGTTTTTGATTCAATTAAAGATAAAATCAACTACCTCATTGACCACAACTACATCGAAACAGCCTTTATCAAGAAATACCGTCCAGAGTTCTTGGAAGAATTGGCTCAATTTATCAAAGACCAAAATTTCCAATTCAAGTCTTTCATGGCAGCTTATAAATTTTACAATCAATATGCTTTGAAAACTAACGACGGTGAATACTATCTTGAAAGCATGGAAGACCGTGTCTTCTTTAACGCCCTTTATTTCGCTGATGGGAATGAAGCTGTTGCAATCGATATTGCCAATGAAATCATCCACCAACGCTACCAACCTGCTACTCCTTCCTTCTTGAATGCTGGACGTGCTCGCCGTGGGGAGTTAGTATCTTGCTTCCTGATCCAAGTAACTGATGATATGAACTCTATCGGACGTTCTATCAACTCGGCTCTTCAACTTTCACGTATTGGTGGTGGTGTGGGAATTACCCTCAGCAACCTTCGTGAAGCTGGTTCTCCTATTAAAGGGTATGAAGGAGCAGCTTCTGGGGTCGTTCCAGTTATGAAGCTTTTTGAAGACAGCTTCTCTTACTCCAACCAATTGGGGCAACGTCAAGGTGCCGGTGTTGTCTACCTCAACGTCTTTCACCCAGACATCATCGCCTTCCTTTCAACTAAGAAAGAAAACGCCGATGAAAAAGTTCGTGTTAAGACCCTTTCACTTGGTGTTGTAGTACCAGATAAATTCTACGAATTGGCGCGTAAAAATGAAGAAATGTACCTCTTCAGCCCTTACTCTGTAGAAAAAGAATACGGTGTGCCATTCAACTACATCGACATTACTGAAAAATACGATGAATTGGTCGCAAATCCAAATATTCGCAAGACAAAAATCAAGGCTCGTGATTTGGAAACTGAAATCTCTAAATTGCAACAAGAGTCTGGTTATCCTTATGTCGTCAACATTGATACGGCTAACCGTGCAAATCCTGTTGATGGAAAGATTATCATGAGTAACTTGTGTTCTGAGATTCTTCAAGTTCAAGAACCAAGCTTGATCAACGATGCTCAAGAATTCCTTCAAATGGGAACGGACGTTTCATGTAACCTTGGTTCAACCAACGTAGTCAACATGATGACTTCACCTAACTTTGGTCGTTCTATCCGTGCTATGGTTCGTGCCCTTACTTTCGTTACAGATAGTTCACACATTGTGGCTGTACCTACGATTGACCATGGAAATAGCCAAGCCCACACCTTTGGACTTGGTGCCATGGGACTTCACAGCTACCTTGCCCAACAACTCATTGAATATGGATCGCCTGAGTCTGTTGAATTTACAAGCATCTACTTCATGCTTATGAACTACTGGACCTTGGTTGAGTCAAACAATATCGCGCGAGAACGTGGTATTACCTTCCATAACTTTAAAAAATCAGACTATGCTAAGGGAAGCTACTTCGACAAGTATGTGACTGGCGAGTTTGTTCCAAAATCAGACCGTGTTAAAGAACTTTTCAAAGATGTCTTTATCCCTAGTGCTGCTGACTGGGCTGAACTTCGCGACAAGGTTCAAGCAGATGGTCTTTACCACCAAAACCGCCTTGCTGTAGCGCCAAATGGTTCTATCAGTTACATCAATGACGTTTCTGCTTCTATCCACCCGATTACGCAACGTATCGAAGAACGCCAAGAAAAGAAAATCGGTAAAATCTACTATCCTGCTGCTGGCTTGTCAACAGAAACCATTCCTTACTACACTTCTGCCTACGACATGGATATGCGTAAGGTGATTGATGTTTACGCTGCTGCAACTGAGCATGTGGACCAAGGACTTTCACTCACTCTCTTCATGCGTAGCGATATTCCAAAAGGACTTTACGAATGGAAGAGGGAAAATAAACAAACGACACGTGACTTGTCCATCCTTCGTAACTATGCCTTTAACAAGGGAATCAAGTCTATCTACTACGTCCGTACCTTTACAGATGACGGTGGAGAAGTCGGCGCCAACCAATGTGAAAGCTGTGTGATTTAGTTTCTAGCATAGAAACATTATTTTTCCCTAAGCAGCACTGATAAAATCAAATCTACTATGTCATAACATAATTTATGTAACATTTTAAAAGTCGGGCTTCCGACTTTTTGTGCGATACTCCTATAGAATTATGGTAAAGTAGAAATAATTGTGAGTTCGCAATACTAAACACAGAAAGAGATTTTAAATGGAAACTTACTACAAAGCCATTAACTGGAATGCCATCGAAGATGTCATCGACAAATCAACTTGGGAAAAACTGACGGAGCAATTTTGGCTCGATACACGTATTCCCTTATCAAACGACTTGGATGACTGGAGAAAGCTATCTAACAAAGAGAAAGACTTGGTCGGAAAAGTTTTTGGTGGTTTAACCCTTCTTGACACTATGCAATCTGAAACTGGGGTTCAAGCCCTTCGCGCAGACATCCGTACACCACATGAGGAAGCTGTTTTCAATAACATCCAATTTATGGAATCTGTCCACGCTAAATCTTACTCATCAATCTTTTCTACCTTGAATACTAAGGCTGAGATTGAAGAAATTTTCGAATGGACCAATACCAATCCTTACCTACAAAAGAAGGCTGAGATTGTCAACGAAATCTACCTAAACGGCAGCCCACTTGAAAAGAAAGTTGCCAGCGTCTTCCTCGAAACCTTCCTCTTCTACTCTGGTTTCTTCACTCCCCTCTACTATCTCGGTAACAACAAACTAGCCAACGTTGCAGAAATCATTAAATTGATTATTCGTGACGAGTCTGTTCACGGAACCTACATTGGTTACAAATTCCAACTTGGTTTCAATGAATTGCCTGAAGAAGAGCAAGAAAAACTCAAAGAATGGATGTACGACCTACTCTATACTCTTTATGAAAATGAAGAAGGCTACACAGAGAGTCTTTATGACGGTGTTGGTTGGACTGAAGAGGTTAAAACCTTCCTTCGCTACAATGCCAATAAAGCTCTCATGAACATGGGACAAGATCCACTTTTCCCAGATTCAGCTGAAGATGTCAACCCAATCGTTATGAACGGTATTTCAACAGGAACTTCCAACCACGACTTCTTCTCTCAAGTCGGAAATGGTTACCTCCTTGGTGAAGTTGAAGCCATGCAAGACGATGACTACAACTACGGTTTGGACTAATACTCCACCACTCTCAATCATCAAAAAGTAAACTAGAAACAACAAAATAATAACCTAATAAAAATATCGAAAGTTTTGAAAATAAGCCTCGATATTTTTGTTTTTGTTTTATTTTGTTGTTTTTGTATTTGAATGATGAGCTAGTTTATGGTAAGATAGTAGTAGGAAACGAGGTGATAATATGCTCAAACAAGAAAAATTAACCAAAATTTTAGAGACAGTAAATAGTAAAGGAACCATAACGGTTAAACAGATTATGGATGAAATAGCCGTTTCAGATATGACTGCAAGGCGCTATTTACAGGAATTAGCTGATAAAGATTTGCTGATTCGTGTGCATGGTGGAGCTGAAAAACTTCGAACCAACTCCCTTTTGACTAATGAGCGATCAAATATTGAAAAACAAGCCCTCCAAACGGCAGAAAAACAAGAAATAGCCCGTTTTGCAGGCAGTCTAGTAGAAGAAAGAGAAACTATTTTCATTGGACCAGGAACAACATTAGAATTTTTTGCGCGTGAATTGCCTATTGACAATATCCGCGTCGTGACCAACAGTCTACCTGTTTTTCTGATTTTAAGCGAACGAAAATTAACAGATTTGATTTTGATAGGTGGAAATTATCGCGATATTACAGGTGCTTTTGTTGGCACATTGACCCTACAAAATCTCTCTAATCTCCAATTTTCTAAAGCTTTCGTTAGCTGTAATGGTATTCAAAACGGAGCTCTAGCTACTTTTAGCGAGGAAGAGGGAGAGGCTCAACGCATCGCTTTAAATAATTCTAATAAAAAATATTTACTCGCAGATCATAGTAAGTTCAATAAGTTTGATTTTTATACTTTTTATAATGTATCAAATCTTGATACTATTGTTTCAGATTCTAAACTAAGTGATTCAATCCTTTTTGAGCTATCTAAACTTACTAAAGTCATCAAGCCTTAATCAACTGAAAGATTCTGGGTAACAACTCAATTTCAGAAGTAAATCTTCCCACAATAAAACGCATAGTATCAAGGTTTTCAACACCTGATATTATGCGTTTTTCTGTATCAAAGACTTTTTGCCCAATTGCTTTATCTGCAACCTCAAAGCTATGCATTGAGAAACCTGCGACTCGCTTTCTAGTTTAAAGTTGCTCTTTGATTTTCATTGAGTATAAGCAACGTGATTAGATAAGAGTTTTGCAACGTACTAAATACGAGATTTAACTTTTTTGGAAATTAGTTACGATTGTTGAAACGGCATAAAATCTGAATCAAAGGAGATAGTATTCCATTCTTCAGGATTGATAAAATTTAAAAATAGATTTTTGAATTCTTCCAGCTCATAATCTGAATGACAAATCCATTCTTTACCGGTCGAGACATACCATTTCCCAAGGCTTTTCAGTTCTTCATTCGTCAAACAAGGTATTTGAGAACATTTATCAAAATTGATAATATAAACTTTTTCATAAATTGATTGAATAAAATCTTTGAACATCTTTTTGCCTCACTAAAATACTATATCTAATGACTAAATCTACTAGTCTATAATCTGAGTTTCCGCTAGTTTCTTGTACCAGTGAGCTGATTTCTTCGGATAACGTTCTTGAGTTTCAAAGTCTACATAGAAAAGACCGTAACGTTTTTCATAACCGTTTGACCATGAGAAGACATCCATTAATGACCAGATGAAGTATCCTTTGACGTTTGCACCATCAGCAATAGCATCAGACAAGACTTCCAAGTGTTGTTTGACATAATCAATACGGCCATCATCGTAAACAGTGTTATCAACGAACTCATCTTTATAACCAAGTCCATTTTCAGTGATGTAAATCTTCTTATAGTTGGGATAATCTTTCTTCACGCGCATGATTTGATCATACAAACCTTGAGGGTAGATAATCCAATCCCAATCCGTACGTGGTACATAATCAGGAGCTACACGACGACCAACACCTTTGATTTGGTATTTAGAACTTCCTTTCTCACCCTTACCATTATGGATAATTTCAGTTTCTCCATCAAAGGCTTCCATCCAGTCACTCATATAGTAATTGATTCCAAGGAAGTCATTCAAGTCTTTTGCGGCTTCTAATACTTCGAAATCTTCGTCACGCAAGTCAAGCTTTCCACCATTGGCAGCCAAGATAGCCTCTACCCCTGCCAGAGTCTTTTCAGAGTAGTGACCCAGATAAGTTGCATCCAAGATAAATTTGTTATGGATAATGTCCTCCAACTCTGCCGCAATAACATCTGCAGGATTTTTAGGATCCAAAGGATACTTAGTTGGCAGGGCATGAACAACACCAATTTCACCTTTATAGCCTTTATCTTTATATAGCTTGACTGCACGCGCATGAGAAACCATCATATTGTGGTGCGATTGGAAAACTTTGGCAAGGTCGTACTGAATACCTGGAGGGAATTTCCCAACCAAGTATTGACCATCACCAATTGGCCCGATTTCATTAAAGGTTGTCCAATAATTTACTTCTGGAAATTCTTCAAAACAGAAGGTCGCGTAGTCTACAAAGTGTTCAATATTTTCACGGTTTAAGAAGTCTCCATTTGAGTGGAGAGCTTCTGGCGTGTCAAAGTGATGAAGAGTTACAAAAGGCTCAACGTGACGTTTGTGACACTCTGCAAATAAATTATGATAAAACTCAACACCTTTAGCATTTACTTGACCGTAACCAGTCGGGAAAATACGTGACCAGGCAATAGAAATTCGAATGCCATTGACACCATACTCTTCTGCCAGTTTGAGGTCAACTGGATATCGATTGTAAAAATCACTGGCTGGTTCTGCAGTGTACCAGTAGTTATCTTCAAGATATTTATCCCACGCAACTGGGCCTTTTCCATCAGTATGTGTAGCACCTTCTGCTTGATAGGCAGCAGTTGCGCCACCAAAAATAAAGTCTTTTGGTAATGTTTTTGTCATTTTTTTCACCTATTTCTTGATTTAAATAAAGTAAAAGTGAGAGGAGAGGAGTCAGTGAGCCATCCTTCTCCATCTCACTTCTTGTACCAAGTCACCGAATTGTGACATGAGGAGGTAAAAACGATATCTTTTCACCGACGAATTAACAAGGCGATTAGGAAAATTCGCCATAGCGATTTCCGTAACGAGAGGAGACTGTTTCACAGTTCCTAGCCTTAATCGAATTGTGACATGAGGAGGTAAAAACGATATCTTTTTACCGACGAATTAACAAGGCGATTAGGAAATTCGCCATAGCGATTTCCGTAACGATAGGAGACTATTTCAGAGTCCCTAGCCTTAATCGAATTGAGCTTGTACGAATGCAAGAGCACCTTTTCCATCACGAGTTAATTTGATGTATTGAGCGCCTTCTGTCTTGGCAAGTTTAATATCGAGTTTATCTGTTTCTGCTTTCATATCTTCAAAGTTTGAAGCAACTTGAGGGGCAAGGATAACCAAATCAAACTCTGGCAACATTTCACGGTGAGCACCATAGCCACCTGCTGCTGCTTTCACAGGAACATTATATTCTGCAGCAGCCTTGTTCAAAGCATTTGCAAGGAGTCCACTTGTCCCTCCACCTGCACAGAGAACGAGGATATTTGTTTCTTCAGTGATGGTATTTTGTGCTGCTTCTACACCCGCTTTTTCAAGAATAGCATCCGCTTTTGCAGTGTTGAAGTTTGCAGCAACTTTTTCTTTCAATTCATCATTAGATTTACCTGAACGCTCTTCTTCAAGAATTTGTTCATCATAGACCTTAAGGAATGGATAGTAAATGACAACGTCAACCACGATTAGAAGGGCAGCAAGAATGAATGATAGAACTTGGAAGTTAGTACCAAGAACTAGACCTAGTGGAGCTGGAGTTGTCCATGGTAGATTAGCAGTAAATGAGTTCATTCCAAGAGTTTCAATAAAGAATTTGAAGATCCAAACGTTTGCGATTGGAGCAAAGATAAATGGAATGAAGAAGATTGGGTTCAATACAAGTGGTGCACCAAACAAGATTGGTTCATTTACACCGAAGAAGGTAGGAACTACTGAAGCACGTCCGATTGCACGGTTACGTTTTGATTTTGTCAACCACATGAACATGAATGGAACAACCAGTGTCGCACCAGTACCACCCATGGTAACGATAAACATTTGTGTACCAGAAGTAAGAATCTTGTCAGCGTGCATACCTTGTTGGAGAAGGTTCAAGTTGACTTCGGCATTGGCATAGGTAATCGCTGCGATTGCTGGTTCAACGATAGATGGACCATGGATACCAACAAACCAGAAGAAGGCAAAGGCACCAAAGATAATGGTAATACCAAGATAGCCATCAGCTGCAGAGAATAACGGTGCAAAGAATTTACCGATTGATTCAGCTACGCTTGCACCAACAAAATGACGAGCTAATAAATCAAGAGCATAAAGAGAAACAACAGATAGAGTGAATGGAATCACATCTTTAAAGACTTGTGAGATATTTGGCGGAACTTCGTCAGGCATACGAATAGTAATGTTGTTCTTAACACAAACCTTATAGATTGCTACGGTAACAAAGGCAGCAAGGAAGGCTGAAAGCAAACCTTTTGTCCCCAAGAATCCAGTAGCTAGACCATTTTCGATAGGATCAGCTGCCAACATCAACAAACCAACAATTGCTGCCAACAATGTTGACATATAGTTGATTTGATTGGTTTTCTCCATGCTACGGTTTACTGAATCGGTCAATGACTTAGCTGTTGTACCAGCTACCAAGAGTGCCAGAATTCCCATTGAATAGCTGTAAGGTTTCATCAGAAAGGCTACAACTTCATCAGACCATTTAAAGCCCCATGAGTTTGGTACAAAGGCAATCAAGATAAAGATACTTGAGAAGAGAATAACAGGCATACCAGCAATAAAACCATCACGAATAGCACGAAGATAGATATTACGAGATAGTTTTTCAAAGAAAGGCTTTCCTTTCTCGATAAATGCAATTAGTTTGTTCATTACTTAACTCCTCTCTTATAAAGTTCGATTAAATGGTGCATCAAATCTTTTAACAAGATGGTTGTCATCAAGTGGTCTTGGCCATGCATCATGGTTACACTATAAGCCAAATCCTCGCCAGCTGCTTCCTTAGTCAATAGACTTGTTTGCGCGTGGTGAGCCTCAGCGATACAGCTGCCAGCTTCCTCAACTAGGTTATCGGCTTTTGCAAAATCACCAGCTTCAGCAGCCTTTAAAGCTTCCAATAGTTTTGAACGAGCATCGCCAGCATAGGCTACGATTTCAAAACCTAACAATGTTACTTCTTCTCTATTCATGATAGAATTCTCCTTATATAATTTTAAATAAATTTTTATGACAATAAACGTTGGATATGTAGAACTAGATAAACTCGTTCACTTTTATACAAATCAAGACCCGTATGTTGCGTAATCACATCATAGATCTTGGAACCAATCTCGAAGGCTTTTGGATAGGATTGCTTGATATGGTCTTCCATATCCAGAAGTGATTGGTTATCATCTCTAGATCTGTCTAAATAATCCAAGAAATAATTCAAATGTATCATAAAGCGATCATAGAAATGGGTATTCTCTTTGGTTCGTTGAATTGCATAGTCCTTTAAAACTTCTTCAACATTCCTGAGAATTTCTTTCCTCTTATCAATAGACTTAACTACTTCTACTTCATTCTCGCCTTCGGCATTGATGAAATGATAAGCAATCCGAATAATTTCGTCCTCAGGAAAATGATCCGCTAGTTTCTGACGGTAAATTTCAAATGCTTCATTTGCGATTTGAAAAGCGACAGGATACTTAGTAGAAATATCTGGCAGATTACTATCCTTGTACCTTCCTTGTGCTAGAGCTTGGTAAGAACAGTAAATATGATCTGTCAAGGTTACGTAGAGATACTCTTGAATCGGATAATGATATTTCTTTGATAGCTTATCAATGATTTCATAGGTCACGGTGATAAAATCAAGCGGAACATCTTTGAGGAGAGCCATAAAGTTTTCTCTGGACTCCTCGGTCTTCATCCGAAAGATTTTCTCAACCTGATGTTCAGCAATCAAATCCCCCTTCTTCTTTCCGAATGCAATCCCCTTACCAATTACAATCACTTCTTCTCCTTTATCATTTCTGACAAGCGAGACATTGTGATTCATGGGATTTAGAATTCGATACATGTCAACCTCCTTTTATATTTTAAAGGTATATGAGTATAAAAAATGACCACAAATGAACTAGAAAATCAGTCGATTTCTAATTCACCTGTGATCATGCCTAATATTACTTAGTAACACTCACCTTGTATTAACTTGTGATTTAAGTATAGCACAAGTAAGTTATTTTGTAAACCTTTACATACAACTTTTTTTAAACTTAACTATGTTCTAAAATTCATCAAACAGAGGATCTGTTTTTATTTATTTTTGTAAATCAAAACAAAAACAGGAAGACAGAAAAATAAAAAAGTAGCTACATTTTTAAAATTCATTAAATCTAATAAACAAAGAACACAAGAAACTATAAAACAAAATACGGTTATTTTTTTAAACGAACTATTCATAAAGAAATAACCTTTAAGGTAAATCTATGGTGTAAACAAGGTTTACAAATGGCACCTCTACTGTAGCTACAGCAACTGTCCAATAATTTTCTACAGCAGTTTTTACAGCCCAGCCAATCGCACCACTTATTACAGCAACAAACCCAGCCGTAACAGGATTAACCGCAAATTGTTTTAAATGCCATCCAGCATATCCAGTAGCGAAAGCTCCAGCAGCCCAGCCACCCATCCCCCTCACTTGAGGACCAAGATTGAAACGAAAACCTACAGGACCTCTTTCGTAAACGTTAGGCAACTCTTTTACAGCTTCATACATCAAACTTGCTTCTTGTACAGAAATACCAATATTTTTTGCTAGCTCTTCAGGAGTACCTTTTAAATTTATATTTCCAAATTTATCTACATAAAAATAATCTTCCAAAATTTGACCAGCATTTACAATATCTTCTGAAACCGAAACATTATAAAATTTATTCCCATCAACATTCAAAACAATATCATTTGCTTTATCTACTCTAGTTAGGGTACTATCTGCAAATACAGAATGACTAACCATAGGTAAGGCTGATGAGAATATTGAAACAATACCTAGTCCTACAACTAACGCTTTAAAACTCTTTTTAGTAGCCATTTATCTTCTCCTTTTATAAAACAACGAATTGAAATGTGCGTCTAAATATAGTTTATTCTGGCAATATTGTTTCCGTATTATTCCTTCCTAGCTCGTAAAATAAACTATACCTTATTTTTATTATACTTCATCTAGTTACTTTCTAATTCATATTAACTTGTGATTTAAGTATAGCACAAGTAAGTTATTTTGTGAATCTTTACATACAACTTTTTTTAAAATTTTTTTAGATTCATGTTCCTAACCTAGGAGGACTTGCTTACACGCGTTCTTTCCATGAAGTTGCTGTTGTTTGAAGAACTTTGTTGAGTTCGTCAATGTTTTCAAAACCAGTTGTGCGAAGCCATTCACGAGCTGCTGCTTCACCATCTTTGATGTATGCTTCAACTGATCCAGCCCATGTAGCACGGCCACAAAGAACACCATTGAAGTTTGCACCTGATTCATGGGCAAATACAAGAGTATCTTGGAAGAGTTTAGCTGATACACCAGCACTCAAGTAGATGTATGGCAAGTTAGTTGCTTCATCTTGAGCTTTGAAGAAAGCTGCTGCTTCTTCACGTGTATAAACTACTTCACCTTCAGCGAAACCTTCAACATATTTAATGTTAACAGGAACTTCAACTTTCAAGACATCAATGTTAAAACGTGGGTCTGAGAAGACTTTCATAGCACCAATAACTTTGTGTGGTTTTACTTTTGCGTATTCTACAGAAGCTGCATCAGCAATTTTTTCATCGTAAGCAAGGATTTCAAGGAAGAATGGAATATCTTCAGCCACACACTCAGAACCGATGCGTTCGATGTAGGCTTGTTTTTCTTGGTTGAGTTCGTCTGAGCTATCTACATCATAGTAAAGCAAGAATTTAACTGCATCTGCACCTTCTTCTTTAATACGTTTTGCAGACCAAACATCCAAGCAGTCTGGCAAGCGTTTTGTGCTTGTTGTGTCATAACCTGTTTTTTCATAAGCAAGGAGAAGACCAGCTTTTTCATCAAGAGCTTTAGTTGCTGGAAGTCCATACTCAGGGTCAAGAAGCATAGATGAAGCGTATTTAGTCAATTCATCTGCTACCAAAACTTTAAGTTCTTCCATTTGAGCCACTGTTGGTTCTTCTGTTTGGTGTTGAGCCATGAGGCGTTTCAAAGCACCACGTTGGTCAAATGCAAGAGCTGAGATGATACCATTTTCATCAGAAAGTTTTTCTAAGCGTACACGTTTTTGTTCTGTTAAAGCCATTTTATACCTCTTTTACTATTAATTGATCATATAGAGCTTGATAGTTGGCCATGTTGACATGACCAGTCATTTTTTCTTGAGCATTGAGCATACCAAGGACATTTGCCTTGATGAGTAATTCTGCATCCGATTTTTTGTGAAGAAGTCCTGAAGAAATTCCTGCCACAGTAGAATCTCCAGATCCAACAGGATTTACCACCTGAATTCTAGGAATATCTACCTTGTAGAAAGTGTCACCATGTTTGGCAAAAGTACCGTTGGCACCAAGTGAAACAATAATCCATTCAATACCTGCAAACAAAGGTTCCTGAAGGACTTCTTTTAATTCATCCAAATCCTCAGAAACTTCTCTTCCTAGAAGTTGAGATAATTCCTCATTATTTGGTTTGATGACTGTTGGTTTATGTGGTGATTCAAGAACCGCCTGAAGTGCTGCACCAGAGCAGTCCAAGACAACAGGCTTGCCAGCTTGATTAGCAAGTTCTACCAAGCTCGCATAGTAATCAACTGGAAGACCAGCTGGCAGACTACCCGATATGGCTACTACTTCAACTGATTCCAAGAGTTTTTTGAAATGTTTCAAAAAGTCTTGACCTTCTTGTTCCAATACTTCAGGACCTTTTTCAAGAACTTCTGTTTGGTTGTCTCCGTGGAGAATAGCAATACAGTTCCGAGTTTCTCCCTGAATTGAGAAGAAATCTTTCTTTACTTGATCATCGATATGTTCAACCAAAAACTCACCAAGTTTGCCACCTACTAAACCAGTAGCAAGAACAGAATCCCCAAATTCTGAAAGTACTCGGGTAACATTGAGCCCCTTACCACCAGCCGTTTTGGTTACATCCACCACACGATTGACAGTATCAATCTTTAACTCATCCAAGGGATAGGAAATATCAATGGATGGGTTCATTGTAACTGTTAAAATCATAGTTTACCTCTTAGTCGTGGTATTCTCCGCGATCCCATTTTTCAAGGAATTCAGTGAAGAAGTTTGCGTCTGTTTGTTGAGCATTGTGACTTTCAAGGTGTTCAATTTTCGCAATCAATTTTTTGTTTTCTTCAGATGGTTTGTATTCAGCATGAATGAAAGCTTCGATGATATCACACATAAGCAATTCACCAGTAATCTTACCACCAAAACCGATAACGTTGGCGTTCAATTGCTCTTTAGCATAAAGGGCTGTTGTCATATCACGAACCAAGGCAGAACGAATACCTGGAACTTTATTTACAGCGTTGTTGATACCAACACCAGTACCACAGATACATACCCCGAGATCAGCTTGACCACTAGTTACTGCTTCCCCTACTTTTTTACCAAAGATTGGGTAGTGAGTACGTGTATGGTCATAGGTACCAAAGTCAATGACTTCATATCCTTTTGATTTCAAAAATTCTGAAACCGCCATTTTTTCATCTGTTACGATGTGGTCACATCCAATTGCAATTCTCATTAGTTATTCCCTCCGATTAATTATATAAATCTAATATCATTTATCCCTACTCAAGAAAAATCAAGATTAGCTTAGGAAGCGAGCTGCAAGCATAACTGAGGTTAGCTAAAGTGAGCTGACAACAGATTATCTTGATTTTTGAAGAGTATTAGCACATTTTATTCAACATGTCGACACGGATTTGATGACGTCCACCGTCGTATTGACCGTTAACAAATCCTTTAGCGATATTTTTAGCCAATTCATCACCAACAAGTTGTGCTCCCATAGTGATCATACGTGAGTTGTTGTGGCCACGAGTCATATAAGCTGAACGTTCGTCAGAAACTTCTGCAGCAACCATTCCTTTGATCTTAGTTGCGACCATAAATGGACCAGCTCCATAAGCATCAATCACGATACCAAGGTTTTGTTCTTCTTTGTTTACTTCTGCAGCAACAGCGAGAGTCACATCAACAAAGTCTTGACCTTCAGCTGTAACATCCACAAGGTGGAAGTTTTCTTTTTCTAAGAAGTCTTTCACCACTTCTTTCAATCTCAAACCTGCAGCATCTGCACCGATAACAATAGACATATTGTATACTCCTTTTTATTTTTTCTAGGCTGGATTCCAGCAGTGTATTGGCTGTCTTTAAGAAACAGTCAATTAGTCCTCACAAACATAATATACTACTATTGTTTGAAAAAGTCAATAGTTTATGTTTGTTTTTGTTGTTTATTTTTTTGATTTTTTATAAAACTTCTATCTCAAACCCTAATTCTTCAACCTGATTGGCTTCTAAGAGACGAACATTCTTCTTATCTTCTAAATGATTTTCTGCTGAATTTTAAGCAGAATGTCATTTCTCTTTTTAGAATCAAAAGGACGAGATTGTGGAATCTCTACAGGAACAATAGGTTGTGGCATTTAAATATCCTCCAATAGTTTTACTTTACTAATAGTATACAGGAGGTCTTCCATGAATGATAGATACCTTGTTATGACGCGCTTACGTCTAAGTGGTTAAATAATGGCGATAAAATAAGGAAGCAGGTGAAAAACTACCTCCCA
>NZ_VMLO01000059.1:0-15221 GCF_013276735.1 Streptococcus sp. 1559 | reverse complement strand
CGAAGTCAGCTCAAAACAGCTTTTTGAGGTTGTGGATGAAGCTGACGTGGTTTGAAGAGATTTTCGAAGAGTATTATTCTTATTGCCAGGCACCTGATTTGCCAACGTAATAACCATCAGGTGTGTAGGTATTGCGAAGCATCTTACCTGATGAAGCCAGATAATACCACTTGCCATTATCTTTGACCCAATCATTCGCTAGCATGGCACCAGAAGAACTTACATAATACCATTCTCCCTTGTCATAAACCCAAGTGCTTGCTTTCATGGCTCCTGAGCAATTAGAGGCCAAAAAAACTGTCCAATATCATTCATTTTTTAAAAGCATTTGATACTACATCATCCACGCTGTAGGACATAGATACATCAAACGTAAGAGTCAAAACATCGAAAAATATACAACTTTTAAAGGCAACATTTCATTTTTTAAAGTCTAACAACCATAGAACTGAAATCAGAGCAAGGCATCAATTTCCTACTCTTAGTACGTCTATTTTGGATGGTTTAAGTGAAGATTTTTTTATTTAACGTAGACAACCTCCAACTTTCCAAAAGCCACATCCCCACGGATAATCAAGGTTTTGCTGGTTGGGGCTAGAGGGGCATCTGCCTTGGCTACACCACAGAAAGTTTCCACCTTCAAATCAACTCTCCAATGTTGGGGAACATAGATAACTGCATTGCCAAAACCAACTTCCACCTTCAGGGTTGCGGTATCTCCTAAAATCTCTGCATTGTCATAATATATCTTGGCATTGCCAAAACCAACTTCTACTTGGTCTTCTACCAATTCTTGGTTTTGCTTGTAGAAAGTCCCAGTCCCAAAAGCAACTTCCTTATCTACAAGAATGTTTTTTTCACCATCATACCACCATTTTTTCCCATTCCAAGTTCTGTTAGAATGAGTGAGTACGCTGACACCCATTACAATCAAAATACTAGCCCAGAACAATGACTGATTTGGAATAGGTAAGATGTCATAAAAATGATTAGCAATCATTAAGGCTACTAGAACTGTAAAAGAGGCTGAAGTTAAGTGGCGACGCAACAAAGCTCCAACTGATTGGTAGGCAAAAAAAGTAATACCAATCAAGGGCCAAATGTGCCCTCCTAGAGAAGGGATTCCAAAATTTCCTTGTACTAATATTAAAGCTGCCAATACTAGCAACACAATACCAAATGCTTTCTTTTTCATGTTCTTACCTCATGTTTCTTAGATTTTCTTTTAGGAGGGATTGGTAATGCCGTGACACATGAACCTCCTTGTGGGTCTGATAAAAGGAAATGGTGCCCGTTCCTGAAAAGGACTTGTCCACCGAGTAAACCTGACGGATATTTGCAATAGTCGACTTGGATACCCGACTAAAATAGCGAGGAAGGATAGCCTCTAACTCATAGAGTTTAAGCCGAACCTCGTAGGCATCTTTCTGGGTATGGGCGTAAATCTTGCTACCTTCCGTCTCAAAGAAGAGAATTTCCGACAAATCCAGATAATATTCGCCCGTCCCCTTGTAAAAAATCAACCGAGGAGACTTGGACTCTTGCAAGAGCCGCTGTAAATCCGCAATCTCATCTGTCAAAGCCGCTGCCTTGATGACAATTTCAGTTTCCTCTAAATTGCTGTCAATTTCGATTCGTAACTTCATTCCATCTCCTTTCTGACTCTACTATATCAAAGCTAAAATAAGAAAACAAGAGCAAAAAAGCAAGTGGTTACTTTAGACCCGTAAGTGGTTGTAGGACCACCTTAACTTACAGGTCAACATAGAAAGAAAATCACACCCCACACAAGAGCACAAATATAGCCAACCACTACATCCTTGGGAAAATGCACTCCACCCAAGACTCTCACTAGACCGAGGAGGGCTGACAAGACCAACAAGATAACCCCTACAGATAAACTAGCATGTAAGCAAGCCATGGAGATAATGGTTGCTGAAAAGACATGACGACTGGGCATAGACTGACCAGGGCTATCTCTGTCAAGCAAAGGTTTAATATCCCATTCCTCATAAGGCCTAGAGGCATTGATTTTCTTACGAAGAAAGGATAAAATCACAAAACCTGATGCAGGAATAAACAAATAGATTCCGACCTGTTTCCCAAGTCCTTCTTGGAGATAGGTAGTAGCTAACAAGGTTAGATAAATCATAGGCATAACTACCGTCATGAACCGATTGAAAGTTCTTAACAATCTCAGAAAGATAGGTCTATTTTCAATCTTACCAGCAACGTGGTCATACCATTCTTGATAATTTTTCATATATTTTCTCATCACTTATTCAAATTTTGCTTATAGGGAAGCACTTGTCTTCTAGTATAGTGCAGAAAAAGAAGGCCGTCAAGCCTTCTTTCGATTTATTATTCTGCTTCGTCTTCTGTAAATTGACTGTTGTAGAGGTCAGCGTAGAAACCAGCTTGCGCCATCAGCTCATCATGATTGCCTTGCTCGATGATATTACCATCCTTCATAACAAGAATCAAATCAGCATTACGGATGGTTGACAAGCGGTGGGCGATGACAAAGGACGTTCTGCCTTCCATCAAATGATCCATGGCTTTCTGAATCAACTCCTCCGTCCGTGTATCAACAGAAGAGGTCGCCTCATCCAAAATCAAGAGTGGCGCATCTTTCAGCAAAGCACGAGCAATGGTCAAGAGTTGTTTTTGTCCGACAGACAAGGTCACTGTATCATCCAAGACGGTATCGTAACCATCTGGTAGGGTCATAATAAAGTGGTGAATCCCTACAGCCTTGCTGGCTTCAATCACGCGCTCATCACTAATCCCCTCTTGGTTATAGATGAGATTATCTCGGATAGTACCTTCAAAGAGCCAAGTATCCTGCAAGACCATTGAAAAGGCATCATGTACTTCCGAACGCTTCATATCCTTGGTATCCACACCATCGATACGGATACTCCCCTTATCAATCTCATAGAACTTCATCAAAAGATTGACAATGGTTGTCTTACCAGCTCCGGTCGGTCCGACAATGGCAACCTTTTGACCTGCATGAGCTGTCGCAGAAAAGTCATGGATAATAGTTCGCTCTGGTGTATAACCAAAGGAGACTCGATCAAAGACTACTTGACCTTTCATATCGCTCAATTGCCTTTCTTTATGGGATTCGTCTTCCATTTCCTCTTCAGCTAGGAATTCGAAGACACGTCCCATGGCTGCACTAGCCTGCTGAAGACTACTAATCCCCTGAGCGATTTGTGAAAGAGGCTGAGAAAAGATACGAACATAGGCCATAAAGGCAACGATAATCCCGATACTAATCTGCCCATTCAGAGCCAAGGCCGCACCAACGATAATCACCAAGGCATAGCTAAAGTTCCCAATAAACATCATAATCGGCATCATAATCCCTGAAATAAACTGAGATTTCCAGATACTGTCATACAGACGATGGTTTAATTTCGCAAATTCTTCTTTCGTGCTCTCGATAGCATTGTAACTGGTCACCACATTATGGCCAGAGTACATTTCCTCCACATAGCCATTGACAGCCGCCAAATCCTGTTGCTGACTCTTAAAGAAGCCCTGTGATTTGCCCATAAAGATGGATACAAATGCAAATCCAACAAGGGTTGAAACAACCGTCACCAAGGCTAAAATCCAGTTCATCCCAAACATGGTTACCAAGACTGCCACGACCAATAAACTAGATGAAAGAACTGTTCCCAGACTTTGATTGAGGGACTGGGCTGCAGTGTCAACATCATTGGTTACACGAGACAAGGTATCTCCTTGAGAGTGTCCATCAAAATATCCCAATGGTAGGCTATTGATTTTCTCTGCAATAGCTCTTCTCAAACGCTCTGAAAAACGTTGAATGACTGTAGTAAACAGAAAGGCCTGCAAATAATTTGATAGAAGCCTAATTACATAGATGACGACCAAAAAACTACCAATGGCTGCAACCGCCGCGACATCCACACTTGTTTCCAGACCACTGGCAATAATATTAGTCATTTCCTTGATGCGGGTTGGACCATATACAGTAATGATATTGGATACGATTGTTGCTAGAAAGGCTATCAGAAGGGCAAACTGGAGGCCTGCAAGATAGGGTTTACTCTGTTTCCAGAGAGACATTTTCTTATTTTCCATGTTCCAATTCCTCCTTCGATAGTTGTGAATAGGCAATTTCTTGGTAAACTTCGTTGTTTGCTAGAAGTTCCTTGTGGGTGCCTTGTCCCACGACTTTTCCTTGATCCAAGACCAAAATCAAATCAGCATCCATAATCGTTGAAATACGCTGTGCGACGATAAGCTTGGTCATAGACTTGGTTTTCTCTGCTAACTCTTGGCGTAGGACACGGTCTGTCTTGTAATCCAAAGCTGAGAAGGAGTCATCAAAGATGAGGATTTCTGGCCTCCGAGCCAAGGCACGCGCAATGGCCAGACGCTGTCTTTGGCCGCCTGAGAAGTTGGTTCCTCCTTGGGCCACTTCTGAGGCCAAGCCCGCTTCCTTGTCTTCGATAAAGTTTTTAGACTGGGCCAATTCCAGAGCCTGCCACATAGCTTGCTCACTAAGTGGTGTTTCTTGACTCTGTCCAAAGTCTAGATTGCCCTTGACATCTCCAGAAAATAGCACAGCTTTTTGTGGAATATAGCCAACCTTGTTGCGCAAATCATTTAAGTCATAGTCTTGAACATTGACACCGTCCACCAGAATTTCTCCTTCTGACACGTCGTAGAAACGTGGAATCAGATTGACCAGAGTTGATTTACCAGAACCTGTTGACCCAATAAAGGCCACTGTTTGGCCAGTTTCTGCTTTAAAGCTAACATGCTCGATAACTGCCTCCGAATTTGCCGCATAGCGGAAGGTCACATCCTTAAATTCGACCTGACCTTTGAGGTTTTCATCAGCCAGCTGCACTTGAGCAGGGTTTTGGATAGAAGAATGCAAATCTAAAACTTGATTAATCCGCTTAGCAGAGACCATAGTTCGGGGAAGAACGATGAAGAGTGCTCCCATGAGAAGGAAGCCCATGACAACCTGCATAGCATAAGACATGAAAACAATCATGTCACTAAAGAGAGGCAGACGCGCTATCGGAGCAGCGTCGTTAATCACATAGGCCCCAATCCAGTAAATCGCCACACTCAAACCACTTGAAATCCCCATCATGATAGGGTTCAAAATAGCCATAAGACGGTTGACAAACAAATTCAAGCGTGTCAATTCATCATTTGCTGCTGCAAATTTTTCATTTTGGTATTCTTCAGCATTGTAGGCGCGAACGACACGAATACCTGTTAAACTCTCACGAGTGATACTGTTCAGCTTATCTGTCAGACTTTGAATCAAGGACTGTTTTGGAAAGGCTAGCGTCATCAAAACAGTCGTCATCAAAACATTGACAATTACTGCCACAAGAACGGCCCAGAGCCAGTATTCTGAATGACCTAAAATCTTTCCGATAGCCCAGATAGCCATAATCGGACCACGCGTAACTACTTGCAAGCCCATAGTAATCAACATCTGAACCTGAGTAATATCATTGGTAGTACGAGTTAGAAGACTAGGAATAGAGAATTTCTTAATCTCTGTCTGCGAGTAGTCTAAAACTCGGTTAAAAATATCACTTCTCAACCTACTAGTATAAGAAGCTGCCACTCTGGATGCAAAAAATCCAACTGCAACTACGGACAAGAAGGCAAGAAAGGACATTCCCACCATCATGCTTGCCGGCTGCCACAACTCATCTAAATTAGTTCCTTGACTACCTAGCAAATCCGTAATTTTCGAGATATAAGTCGGCACTTCCAACTCCAGATAGACCGAAAGGCAGGTAAAGAGAATGGCTAGTAAAATCATCCCCCATTATTTCCTACTAATTCGTTTGGCTAATTTCTTCATTCTCTCCTCCTATTCTCTCGATATTTGCCTGTAGTTGACCGAGAACTTTCTCAAAAATCAGTAATTCATCTTCATCAATGTCTTCCATCAACTGCTTGTCTATGCGTTCAAAGAAGGCCTTAACCTGCTGCATTTGAGAACGTGCTTTGTCCGTCAAACAAACAAATTTTGCCCGCTTATCAACAGGACTCGCCTCCAATTCCACCAAACCATTTTGCACCATACGCTTGACCAAATTACTAGCAACAGACTTGGTAATATTGAGTTCCTGCTCGATATCTTTAATCAAGACCAAGTCTTGGTTTTTCTCACGATTATCCAAAAAACGCACAACCTGACCTTGAGGCCCACCCATAAATTCAATACCACAACGTTTGGCTTCCTTTTGCACCATGAGGTGAATCTGATGACCAAAACGCTTAAAGACTAACATCGGTTTGTCCATACAAACTCCTTTCTAACTATCACATTTAGTTCCCCTAGGAACTAAATAAGTTTCCGTGAGAACTATTTTACCACTTTGAAAAGAGATGTCAAGAAAAAGTTTCCTAGAGAACTATTTTTTTGATTTAAAAAATCCCAAGTGATTTTTTCACTTAGGATCATGTTTGCTAGGTTAATTTAGAACCCGTCTACGTTTGTGTAGATTTTTTGTACGTCTTCGTCGTCTTCAAGAACGCTGTAAAGTTTTTCAAAGGTTTCAAGGTCATCGCCTGACAATTCCACTTCTGACTGAGGAATCATTTCCAATTCAGTCACTTGGAATTCTTCGATACCTGACTCACGAAGGGCAACGATAGCCTTGTGAAGGTCAGTTGGAGCTGTGTAAACTGTGATTGTACCTTCTTCTGCTTCTACATCATCCACATCCACATCTGCTTCAAGCAATTGCTCAAAGACTGCATCGGCATCTTCACCTGCAAATACGATAACTCCCTTGTTGTCAAAGAGGTATGAAACCGAACCTGAAGCGCCCATGTTTCCTCCGTTTTTACCAAAAGCTGCACGGACATTAGCCGCTGTACGGTTGACATTTGAAGTCAAAGTATCCACGATCAACATAGAACCATTTGGTCCAAAACCTTCGTAACGTCCTTCTGTAAAGGTTTCGTCTGTGTTTCCTTTTGCTTTATCAATCGCTTTATCAATAACGTGTTTTGGCACTTGGGCTTGTTTAGCACGGTCGATAACGAATTTCAAAGCTGAGTTTGATTCTGGATCTGGATCACCTTTTTTAGCTGCTACATAGATTTCTACACCAAATTTTGCATATACTTTAGAGTTAGCTCCATCTTTAGCCGTTTTCTTGGCTACGATATTGGCCCATTTACGTCCCATTAGGAATCTCCTTTTTTCACATTTTAATCTTTCTTATTATAACACAAGTTTTTTCGATTTTCACTAGAGGAAATGGATTTTATTCAGTAAATCCAACTAGGATAGCACTTTTGTTGCCAAGATGGTCTTGCCTTTCCATCCTTATCAACATTCAAAAAACAAACTAGACCATTATCTGAAAATAGAAAGTTTCTACCAAGTTTGACAAAGTCCGCTCAAACTACTGTTTAGAGTTTGTAGATATAATCGACAAAAACAATCATACTGCACCTTTTATTGACAGTCTACTCCAGACATATCATAGTTCAAGTAAATACTTTGAAATTCAACAGTTCTTATAGGCGCTATTGTATTCTAAGAAATCAATAGAAGAATTTCTAACCAAACATCTATTACTCAATGAAAATCAAAGAGCAAACTCGAAAACTAGCCACAGGTTGCTCAAAACACTGTTTTGAGGTTGCAGATAGGGCTGACGTAGTTTGAAGAGATTTTCGAAGAGTGTAATTTATGTGTTCCTGAAACAGAAATGTATGCTCTTTTTGATTTCACATGATACTGAAGTTAGACTAGTACAACGGCACTTCTAAAACAAGTAAAAGGTAGCTAATTCCCTGTATAGCAAGGAGTTTCACTACCCTTTTTACTTTTTCTTACAGCTACGGTTTGATAGACTCATTTTAAAATCACGAGCCTAGTCATTTTCTACCTTATCCTCTACCTGAGGATAAAGAGTCGTTCCCCAAATAGAAATCGTCCGCTTGCGCACTAGGGGCAAATCAGTTTTTTCATAAACCGTACGCCACCATTCCCAGGCAAGTCCGGTACACTCTCTAATTTTGACAGAGAGATTGCGAACATTTCCTTTTAAAGGAATACTAGTGGTAAAATGAGCCGTCAAATCCTGGCCATTTCTGTCCCAAGCCTTAGGAGTCAAAACTTCTTTACCTTGATAATCATAGGATAATTCATCCCAAGTAATGTAATATTGGGCAACATAGGCACCACTATGATCCAAGAGTAAATCTCCGTTTCTGTAAGCTGTCACCTTAGTCTCAACATAGTCTGTACTGTTTTGAAAGGTCGCAACTACATTGTCCCGTAAAAAAGAAGTTGTATAGGAAATCGGCAAGCCTGGGTGATCTGCTGTAAAGCGACTGCCTTCTTGAATCAAGTCCTCTACCATATCCACCTTGCCTGTTACAACTCGGGCACCCGAACTCGGGTCGCCCCCTAAAATAACCGCCTTCACTTCTGTATTGTCCAAAATCTGTTTCCACTCTGTCTGAGGAGCTACCTTGACTCCTTTTATCAAAGCTTCAAAAGCAGCCTCTACTTCATCACTCTTACTCGTGGTTTCCAACTTGAGATAGACTTGGCGCCCATAAGCAACACTCGAAATATAGACCAAAGGACGCTCTGCAGAAATTCCTCTCTGTCTTAAATCCTCTACCGTTACAGTATCTTGAAACACATCTCCTGGATTTTTAACAGCATCTACGCTGACTGTATAATAAATCTGCTTAAAATTAACAATCTGAATCTGCTTTTCGCCCGAATGGACAGAATTAAAATCAATATCAAGAGAATTCCCTGTCTTTTCAAAGTCAGAACCAAACTTGACCTTGAGTTGTTCCATGCTGTGAGCCGTGATTTTTTCATACTGCATTCTAGCTGGGACATTATTGACCTGACCATAATCTTGATGCCACTTGGCCAACAAATCGTTTACCGCTCCGCGAACACTTGAATTGCTGGGATCTTCTACTTGGAGAAAGCTATCACTACTTGCCAAACCAGGCAAATCAATACTATAAGTCATCGGAGCACGATCGACCGCAAGAAGAGTGGGATTATTCTCTAACAAGGTCTCATCCACTACGAGAAGCGCTCCAGGATAGAGGCGACTATCGTTGGTAGCCGTCACGGAAATATCACTTGTGTTTGTCGACAGGCTCCGCTTCTTTCTTTCGATAACAACAAACTCATCGGGTAGTTGATTCCCCTCTTTGATGAAACGATTTTCAATACTCTCTCCCTGATGGGTCAAGAGTTTCTTTTTATCATAATCCATAGCTAGTATAAAGTCATTTACTGCTTTATTTGCCATATTCTTCCTCCTAATAAGTTCCTGGATTGAGTTGCATAAACTCAGACTTGTTCAGCGAAATCAGCCGTGGTTGGACTAAGTGATCCAAAATTTCCTCGTACAATTCTTCTGAGACATTGCGTCGCCGTCTAGCTAGATAAGAAGTCGGAATGACCGTATTATCCAACATAAATACCTTATCTAAGTCAATCAAGGTTGGTCTTGTAAAAGGATTACGAGCTAGATCCGGCTCTTCTATCATAAAGTTCTTGACCAAACGTCTGGTCAAGAGAGCTGGTTTGAAGGTCTGATTTTTAACCAACTCTTTGTTTTTAGTCATGCTGTTGTCAATACAAATATACATATGATTCTTCACAGCCAAATCGCTACTAATAGTCGGAAAAGGCAAATAAAGAGCTACAACATCTCCTCTCTTAATCAAGCAAGAGCACCCCCTTTTCTCCTAATGTAACATAGACAGGATTGACCAAGTCTTCTGATTGACTCAGTGTTTCCAAAGTTTGAGTTTGGCGCCCTGTCAATTTAGTAGCATCTTGTCTCTTCAATACAAAATGCTTGTCGCCAATAACCTTGACACTATAATCCTTCTCCAAAGCTGACTGGTAAATCCACATCAGATATTGTCTGTCCTGAGAACTCAAGAGAGAAGGATGTTCAAGTCTCCCGATAGTCTGATAAAAATCAAAAACAGGAGCCAAAGCTTGCCAATCTGACTGGCTAGTTGTCAAGGCTAGAAAAAGGGCTTTGCGAGCTGATACTTCTTGATTAGCCTTGAGAGTCCCCTTGCCCTCCAAGTTTTTTAAAAAGTGGGAAACTCCAGAAAGCAAATCTTTCTCTAACTGCGAGAAATAAAAACCTTGCCTTCCCAGACACAAGTCTCTCAAGTCGCTTTCTCTAGCAAATAAGAGTTCAAACAGTTGATAATAAAAGAAAAATATCTGGCACTGAGTTGCGCTCATCTTTTCCTTGTCGGCTTCTTTTTTTAACCAGAGCAAGGGCAATAGGTAGCTGGATTGAGACATTTCCTCCACCTCCTACTCTTTTTTCTCTGGAGCATCTGCACTAGCTGCCACTTCTTTTGACTGGATACTTTCCCACTGGTTGATTTCCTCTGAGATAAGACCTTCGCATGTCTTGACAAATAGGGCAAAAGTCTTGGTTTTTCCTGCATATTTCTCTGTTTGGCATTGATAGAGGAATTTTTCTCTCTCCAGGAGTTGCGCAGTCTTTTGGTAAGAAATCCAATGTTCCTTTGCATTATACAAATTGAGAATCCCTTCACACAGCAAGCCTAAACTGGATAAGGCAACCGAAATCAAACGGTAGCGATCACCTGGCATAGGAACAGCACAAAAGACAGCTATGAGGAAACCTGCCACGATTTCTGTTATTTTTAATACCTTATAGCGTCTACGATGTTGAACGCTTTTCTTTAAAAAATGAGCTATCTGTACGTCCAATCGATCTGTCAGGTACATTTCTTCTGGCGTCATGTTCGTAACCCCTTTCATTTACTTTGATAATCATAGTATAACATATTTGAATATCAAAGTATAGTAAAAACTGAACTATAACTTATTATAAAATCTAAATATGAAATATTTGTGAAATAAGGGAAAAATATCACAAAAAGGATGGAACAAAAAGTTTCAAAATGATAAAAACGCATAATACCTTGCCTTAAAAAGCTTGATATTATGCGTTTTATCAGAGAAAGATTTTCTGAATGTTCACCTCAAATTGAGTTTTTCCAACATTCTATCAATCACTATTCTAGCTGGTTTCCGACTCGGCTAAGTTTGACTTATCTTAACTGAGCAAGAACAGCTTTGAGTTTCTCAATCAACTCCTCTTCTGTGTGGTCAGACTCTTTCTCATTGGCTAGGAAGGCAACTGCTTGAGCGAGAGCTTCTCGTGCTTGGTCAAGGACTTTCGCATCTACATTTGTAAGGTCGCTTTCTTGCAGAACCTTAGTCAGTTCCTTAGTCAATTTCTTGAGTTCTGACTCTTTCTTGCGACGAGCGATGAGGAAGAGAAGGAGACCAAGAAGGGCGAGCAGGCTAGCAATCATGGTACCATATGGAAGATGACCTTGCTCTTTGCTTGTTTCTTGCATTTCCTCTTTATCCTTAGTCGCTTGCTTACCTTTCAAGGATTCGAGTGCTTCTTTGATCTTAGCAGTCATCTCTCTCAAGTCTGCTTCCGTCAAGTCAGTATTTCTAAGGGCTTCTTGACCCTCTCCGAGAATGATCTTCACAGCGTCGATGACAGATTGATCAATACCATCCAAGTCTTTCAAACGAGTTTCCAAGTCTCCAATCAAATCTCTTAAGACGGATTTATCAACCTGTTTCTCTTGACTCGATTGAGTGCCACCAGCAAAGGTTACACTTCTCCGGTTACGGATTGGTGGTGTCACACTGGTGTTAGTGTTGCCACCGTTATTAGTGTTGCCACCGGTGTTGGTGTTGCCACCGTTATTAGTGTTGCCACCGTTATTAGTGTTACCACCATTGTTAGTGTTGCCACCGGTGTTAGTGTTGCCACCAGCGTTAGTGTTGCCACCATTGTTAGTGTTGCCACCATTGTTGGTGTTACCACCGGTGTTAGTATTGCCACCATTGTTGGCGCTTGCTGTGGCTGTGACCTTATTGATTTCAGCAATACCAGCAGTCTTCGCATTCTCTACATCAGTTTGTGTCTTAGCTTTATCAATCTCAGCTTCCGCTGCTGTAACTGCTGCCTCTACTTGACGATTAGCGGCTTCCTTCTCTTCATTTGTGATATGAGGAGTTCCTGCTAGAGCGTTTTTCTTCTCGTCAGCTTTTCTGCGTAGTTCTTGCTTAGCTTGAGTGTTAGCAGTTCCTGTGGCTGTAACGTTATTAATTTCAGTAACTCCTGTAGTTTTGGCTGTATCTACCGCTGTATTTGTTGTTGCTGTATCTACGTTTGAGATTGCTGTTGTTTCTTTCTCTGTTACTGTTCGCTTAGCTGTAGCTTTTTCTTCATCTGTTAAGCCTGCTTGTTTGTCTATCTCACCTCGTTTAGTATTTGCGGCTTGTTTGATAGCTTCTTTTGGCAAATCTTTCCCTATCGGGTTCACGCCGTTAATATTTTCCAACCGCTTGTGCAAGGCATCATCCACCTTAATAAGGCTGTCGGCATTTTCAATATCGCGTGTAGCTTGACGTGCATAGGTATTAACTATTGCAGTAGCACCATCTCGCTCTACAGACGAAAGGCTTCCATTCTTACCAAGGCTATCATTTTTACGTTGTCTCGCTTTCTCTATTTCATCCTTAGCATCACCTTTTGCCTCGGCATATGTTCTGGCATGCCATTGGTTTGCAAGAAATAATTCGGCCCCCTCTCTGCCTCTTAATCCAAAAGCATATACCAGTTTTTTAACATCATTATTTCCCACGGTATTAAATGACAATCTATATTTTCTGTCACTATTGGGCAATTCAAAATAGTATAACTCTCCTCTACTTGAATTGATAATGTCAAACTTTCCATCTGAAACCTTTTGATTTTCTCGGCTTTCAGCTCGTCTCTCATAAGGATTGGTTCCTCTAGGTCCCCTCCTTGCCAAATCGTTTAGACTTCCAGACGGCATTGGATTCAATGTGAATCTATTATTAACGCCAGTAGACGTCGTAGTCCCTTTAGTAACCCTACCAAATTGCGCTCTTGAGTCTCTAAGTAGTTCTAAAATACTACTAGTATTTGGAGATCTAGTTGTAGTTCCTCCACTTTTTTCTGTTATGCTAAAAGCATCCGAATTGTGTTTAAATTCTTGACCCGAAGGAACAGTAAACCAAACTTGTGTATTCCCCGGTAATCTCCTGTGCTGATTATTAATTTCAATATCCCAATGAAATCCATCTTCCGTTGATGTTACTGTAGCTTTAATATATTTTTCAGCCTCTGATACCAGCTTCGTTGAGTTATCTCTATATTTTCTATTTGAATAGAAAACATAGGTATACTTATCATAAGGAGAATTTCCCCTATCACCTGATTTCTCAAAATAACTTTCTTGAGCTGTTCTAAAGGCTTCAGAGTAGTTTTCGCCAGCTCTTGCAGCTCTTGTAACTCTCGAACTACGAAAGTCAGAGTAGCCACCATCACGTGGTTGAGGAGTTACTCCTCCAGCTGTAGTTTCCTCACCATATTTTTCTTCCAGCACTCCTTCGATGAGGTCTCGGGATTTTTTCAGGTCGACTAGGGCAGCGGCAAAATCTTCTTGGCTGATGGTATCGCCTTTAGAAAAGGCTTCATTGAACTTATCAGCTGCTGCTTTTGCTGCTTGGATTTTATCTTCCGACGCTTGATTTTCTTTAAGTCGTTTGACAATAGACTCTAATTCATCTTTTAGTCTATAGACGCCGTTTTCACCTTCTGTCGTATTAGTGTAGGTTGGGAGTTCTCGTGGAGTAGATTGAGAGTTGGCTTCAGGTGCTGCTTCCTTTCCTCCATCAGTTGGACTAACTTGGTTCGCAACTGCTCCAGGCTCGATTGTTCCCCCTCTTTTACGACGCTTTCCACCAGTTGCTTGCTCAGTTGCAGTTCCGTTTGGTTCGACAAGCTTATTATTTGTCGAACTTGCTTCACCCAAGTCTGTCAATTTTGGTAGCGATGGCTCCAAGGCTTGATTGACACGGCTCGTCAGTTCTTCCATAGCTCTTACTTGCTCATCAACCTGCGCTTGCGTCGCTTTTGGATCGTCCAAAACTGCCTTAGCTGCTGCTAGACCTGCTTCCACTTCATCGTGGAGCGCTTTCATGGAGCTAAGAGTTAGTTTTTCCAACAAAGCTTGCAGATTGCCTTGGAGTGATTTAGCTTCTGTCGTTTTAGTGGCAGATGTGGGCTGGTCTTGCTCTTTTACTGCTCCTCCTTGAGAAGTTTCTTGAGCAGCTGGCTTCGTCTCTGGTTTGGTAGGAACAAGGCCAGCTGTTTCCTGCCCCTTACTAGCGTCCTCGATTTTAGTCTCTGGAGAGTTTGACTCCCCTGCAGACTGGAGCTCAGCCGACGGTTCAGTCTGAGAGACCTTCTCTGGCTCTTCCCCATCTGACTCCTGTGGTTCCCCATCTGAATTTCCAGCAGATCCAGCAACTACATCACTGGCTGTTGCCGAAGATACTGCAGGTGCCTGCGCTTGCACCCCATTTGCGAAAAACATCAATGCCGCAACCGCAACACTAGCAGCCCCAAAATGGTATTTACGAATGGAATAACGGAAAATTTTCTCTCCATTGCCATCATTCTTTTTCTTGAACATAAGTGAATCCTTTCCTCATCTGAGAGCTTCCCCGAGCTTAGAAAGCGCGCAAAAAGCCGACAGTCGATAATATATCAATCATATAGTAACACTTCTGACATACAAGTCAACCTCCTCGCTGACAAGATAGAGTCAGGAAAGGCAAGAAAAAAGCGACAATATATATATATATATATATATATATGCACAGACATATAAAACCTTTTAATACAGCCTATTTTTTAACAAATAGCGAAACAGTTATACTACATTTATATATGTACAACACCTTTTTGTGCCAATGTTACAATATTGTTACATTTTAATTACACAATCGTTTCAAGAAATATGATGGAAACCTGAGTATTTTATAGTAATTCCCTTCCTATCAATTAGGTCAACAGTTGAGTGTTGAGTGTTGAATATTGAAACACCCTATCCTCAGCAAAGGACTATGATCAGCATTTCCTAGCCGCTAGGACGCTCCAAATCACCTATTCTAAGTCCACCATAGCTTGGTCAGTAAGATACAGACTGCAAGGCGACGCTGATGTGGTTTGAAGAGATTTTCATTGAGTATAATTTTAACTTCTTACTTTTCATTCCTATTCCTTAAGTCATAACCACCCGTG
>NZ_VMLO01000058.1:0-17592 GCF_013276735.1 Streptococcus sp. 1559 | reverse complement strand
TTTTCATTGAGTATGAAATAAGATATGCACAAATTGATTAGAAAAGTCAAATGAATTTCTACAAATGTTTTAGCAATCGCAATCTACTTGTCTAGATTCGATCTGATATATTTTCGATTTAATGATATGGTATTTAAAACCTCCAAAGCAGCTTGCTCCATTATTTTACTTACGTGAGTGTAGATGTTATTTATTGTTTTAGCGTCTTTGTGTCCCACTCTAACCATTATAGCTTTTAATGGGATATTCTTCTCAGCTAGTGTACTAAAGAGTGTGTGCCTGAAAATATGGGAACTAAGGGGCTGGTTTATCGGTTTCGCTAGTTTAGTATTTGCCTTTTGAAAAGTGATCTTAAATGCCTTTCTCTAAATTTACATATCACTATTGTTTAACAAAATATAATCTGCTTTAGGTCACTTATTCTTTTTTGAAATGTAGAATGAACTTTTTCAAAGTTTTTCGAATCTTTTAAAATCTGTTTGTTTTATATCGTCATTCTCCCTCTTTTTTAATTCTCCCTATACAGCCTGACAACTTTTCCGATGGTGCGAATACGGTTGCTTTCGTCTAGGCAGATGTCGGGGTATTCGGGATTGAGTTTTTTGAGGTAGCCTTGGCGAAGTTTCTTGACCTAGTTAGCACCGTCTACTTGGAAGATGACGATGGTATTATAGTCAATCTGTGGGGGATTCTTGATAAATAGGTAGTTGCCGTTTCTTATCTTTGGCTCCATGGACTTGCTGACGACATAAGCGATTGCGTCGTAGTCGTCTGGGATTTCATCCTCATAGAATGGAAACTCCATATCTAAATTGTCGTCCTGCATCGAGCGGCTACCTGCAGAGATAAACTACCTAACACGAGAGTAAGTAGTCTGTCTGTAGTCGTCCAGTCTGATGATTTTTGCGATACTTCGTTTATCATCGTTTTTCTTCTCATACAGTTGCCTCTCGGCATAGGTCAGTACCTTTACCTTGTCTGGGTGATGCCCGTTGGTCGTAGATAGATTGGATATCGCTAGGAGAATCCTTTTGAACTGGAGGAAAGAGGACATCAATCAAGCTACTGAATACTTTAACTAAGTCAAATATAGTATTTTTCTTAGTAGACCTAACCCTTTTTTCATAGTTTCCAAGGGTGTTTTTACTTATACCAATCTTGGTACTCAATTCTTATTGAGTCCAACCATTACTAGTCTATATTGTTTTATTTTTCGCATGTAACAATTGCAATCTCTTCTTTATCCACGAATGAAATCGCTTTCTGTTTTTATAAGTAAAGCATAACACGAAATCCACGAAAATGAAAACTTTGTTGTGTTTTCGTAAAAAAATTGTTGACAGAGCACGAAACGCCTATTATAATTAAATCAAGCTTAAGGAAATAACAAAAAAAACAAATCGGAGGGAAAGACGATGAGCATATTAAATGAGAAAGTAATCAATATCTGTAAATCAGTAGTTAAAGAAACTTTAATCCAAGACATTTAGGAGAAAAAGATGAAGAAATCAAGAAAATTAGCCATATTAGGAATCTGTTCAGCTTTGTTTTTAGGCTTGGCAGCTTGTCAGCAAGATGCTACAACTTCGAATGGGACGAGTCAAAGGCAAAGTAGTTCAACGAAAGTTCCATGGAAAGCTTCATACACCAACCTAAACAATCAGGTAAGTACAGAAGAGGTCAAATCTCTCTTATCAGCTCACTTGGATCCAAATAGTGTTGATGCCTTTTTTAATCTCGTTAATGATTACAATACCATTGTCGGCTCAACTGGCTTATCAGGAGATTTCACTTCCTTTACTCACACAGAATACGATGTTGAAAAAATCAGTCATCTCTGGAATCAAAAGAAGGGTGATTTTGTTGGAACCAACTGCCGTATCAATAGTTATTGTCTTTTGAAAAATTCAGTCACCATTCCAAAACTTGATAAGAATGATCAATTGCTTTTCCTAGATAACGATGCGATTGATAAGGGGAAGGTCTTTGATTCACAAGATAAGGAAGAGTTTGATATTCTATTTTCTAGAGTTCCAACTGAGGCAACGACGGATGTCAAGGTTCACGCTGAAAAGATGGAAACATTCTTCTCCCAATTTCAATTCAACGACAAAGCTCGAATGCTATCTGTAGTCTTGCACGACAATCTGGATGGTGAGTATCTGTTTGTAGGCCACGTTGGAGTCTTAGTACCGGCTGATGACGGTTTCTTATTTGTAGAGAAATTGACTTTCGAAGAGCCCTACCAAGCGATTAAATTTGCCAGCAAGGAAGATTGTTACAAGTATTTAGGCACCAAGTATGCGGATTATACAGGCGAGGGACTGGCTCAGCCTTTTATCATGGATAATGATAAGTGGGTTAATATCTAGAGGTAATCTAACATGGATATAGTATTAGGCATTTTATGTTTATTCTTGATAGGTATATGGGTGAGTACGATAATTAACAGTCGAAAACCAGGAAAAAATGAAAGATTTATAGGTTATATTCAAAGATACGATATTGATGGGGAAGGCTATCAATCAGAAGTATGGGAAGTGACTGAGGAGGAAGATTAAGAAGTAAAAACAGCGTCTTCTTTTTAGTATTGCACCTATTTCCAGACAGTCCATTTGTAGTTTTATCCAGATTGATATATAATTTAAGGTAGAGAAAATAGGAGGATCAATCAGATGGAATTAAAAGATTTTACAGAAAAAGAACAGGAAATGATTAAGAATGGGCTGACGACGTCTAAGATTAGTGACAAGGAAACTGCTGAGAAGATTCTTGCGCTTGTCCCACAAGACTTGATTAAGCGAATCCCATTTTTCGTCAGAAAACATGCTACGACACGTACGATTAAACGCATTTCAATCGAACACCCTGAGCTTTACGCTGCAGCTCAAACAAGTGGTGAGATTCCAGAAAAAGAACGAGAAGAATTACGTCAGATTATCACAACTATCTTTGAACAAAAGATGAATAAGCATAGTATTAAGTAGAGAATGAAAAAATATTTTATTGGTGGTTTGGGAAGTAATGTCTATCATAGCAAGGATCTTCTTCAAGAACTAGATTCTCAGGTTTATTTTCTAAATCCATATGAAAAACATCTTCGAGATGAAACAGAATTGAAATCATGGTTTAAAAAATCGATAGAAGAGGAAGAATCTATCTGTCTGATAGGCCATTCTCTTGGAGGAGATTTGGCTCGTTATCTCGCATCGGAATTTCAAGAAGTGAAGAAACTGATTCTTTTGGATGGTGGCTATCTAGATTTAGATAAGATTTTACCTTTAGATACAGAGTTAGAGGAAACTAAAAATTATATCAAATCTCAAATTGTTTCGGACTTAGCTCTTCTTATTTCTAAAGAAAAATCTGAAGCAAAGCATTGGTCAGAAAATATGGAGAAAGCCGTAAGGCAGTCCTATCACTGGAATTCTGAGTATAATAGATATGAGTTGGCTATAAATTATGAAAATATAGAAGCGATACTCCGCTTACGGAGAAAAATACAAGCTTTTAAGAGAGAAGTGGGAGATACCTTGTTTATTAGTCCTCGCTATCCTAATGAAGCTACATGGAGAGAGGAAACACTAAAAGAATTACCAGATTATTTTGATACTATTTTTCTAGAAAACGTTGGCCATGAGCTTTATACTCAAGCACCCAAAAAAATCGCTAGTATGATTAATGAGTGGCTCTCTTATTCTCACTGAGTTGCTTGTATGGCTTGAAATGGTATAAGATGAAAATCTACAAGTCACTAATTCTCATATAACAAAAAAAACGAACAGGCTCTTTTCTGTCATTCAGAAGAGAACTTGTTCGTTTTTATCTTGATTTTCTTAAAAAGCTCGATAAACATAGGGATTTTCTGGTTTATCGACTTTTGTAAAGCTGTCGATTTCCAAGGTTGGGAGATTTTGTTTGAGTTCTTTATGGTAGTGATTGAGCAGTTTTCCTTTGGCCGTAATCCAAGTGTTGTTTTCATACTGCCGGGTATTTCCCTTGGTCAGCAATCCATAGACACCAGAATCTGCGATACAGTGGATAATGCCGAATCGGAACAGAAATTGACTATTGGCATGACTGGGGTCGTTATAGACAAAGCCTGTAAACTGGATTGTCTTGCCCTCAAACTCATCTGGATAGTCGTAGATAGCCTCCATGACCTCCATATAGTTTTCATTAGTGATCTGAATGCTATCCTGGGACAAGTATTTATCCGCCGCCGTTCGCATTTCCTTTTCATAGGCTGATTTTGAAAAATAAGAACTGGTGTCTGGTTTCAAATATTGGCTTGTCGTCCCTTCACTTGTCTGAATGGCTAGATCCGTTCCTTCCGATAGGGGGAAATGATAACCTTTAGCAGAAACGGTCTGAGAATCCAAGCTAACAGTTGGGAAAGTTAAGCCGATGACAAGTGGAATAGCCAGAAGAGAAATACTCGTCATCTTGGCCAATCGGCTGTTCAGATGACTGTGGGTTTTGATTTGCTTCATCCAGATATACAATTGAACAATTGCCAAGATAAAGGAAAGCACCATGGAGATATAGGCCAGATAGGAATAGTGCATGTTGATGTACTGGTTTAGTTTGCCCGACAGATGGAGGTAAATAGTCAGTTCAAAATAGCCAGCTAAAACTAAAAATCGAATCATAGGATGACTCCAATCAAGAGAGAATAGGCTAAAACGACCAGAGTCACAATCGTAATGAAGTGACTAATAAATCGTGCTTTCAAGTAATTTTTCATCATGAGAATATTTTTGATATCCAGCATTGGGCCAATGACGAGAAAGGCCAGAACTGGAGCCAAACCGAAACTCGAGAGAAGAGAAGCACCTATAAAGGCATCCGCCTCACTACAGAGCGAAAGAAGAAAGGATAAAATCATCAAGAGCAGGATGGCAAAAAGAGGGGTCGCACTGATAGAGGTCAGAATCCGAGTCGGAACGTAGACCTGTATTATAGAAGCAAAGAGGCAGCCAAATACCAAATAACGCCCCGTATCAAAAAATTCATCAATGGCCTGCACAAAGACTTGAAAAACTTTTTTTGCAGAACTCAAGTAAGAAAAATCATGCTCATGACAAGTCAGACGATTTTCTTTCTGAATCGGTTCTTGCCAGAAAAATCCTAGAAAAATTCCTAGTATTACAGCCACAAGAATGGAACCCAGAGCTCGTAATAGGGCGACATGGAAGGAGTTGCCAAAGGCAGAATAGGTCGCAAAAAGAACAATGGGATTGATAACAGGTGCTGTCACAAGAAAGGGAACGGCCGTGTAACTGGGAACCTTTTTTTCCAGAAAACGATTGATAATGGGGACGATTCCACATTCACAAGAAGGGAAAAGTATACCAACGAAGGTGCCAAAAAAGATTCTCCCCCAACGATTTCGAGGGAGAAAATGATAAACCCTGTCAGGTGTGATATAGACCTCAATCAGCCCTGAGACAATGCTTCCTATCAGAACGAAGGGAAGGGCTTCAATGATAATGGAGAGGAAAATGGCTCCAGTTTGAAGTACACTAGATGGGAGTTGTTGAAAAGCAGTCATCTAGTTTTTCTTTTCTGCTTTGGCTTTTTTCTCTTTGTCATCAGGGAAAGTGACTTGTTTCAAATCTGGGAGTTTAGCAAACTCTTCAAACATCTTGTCCAAGTCGTCTCGTTTTGTAAATTTTACAGCCATAGGTGTACCTCGATTCTAAATTCTACCTCTATTATACTATTATTTTGAGGAAAAGGGAAAAGTTAAAATTGAGTATCTAACGAATAATAGAGTTTGATATATCCTGATATACACTATGATTGTGATATAATAGTTGTGGAATAACGGAGGAAATTATGGATCATGAAAAAAATCGGTCAGATTACCGATGAAGTAAAAGAAATTTTTGATATTGTTCTTGAAGCGAGCGACATAAAGGTCAACAAAGACGGTTTGAGAAGTCATATGATAAAAGGCCATCACAATGATGTGATTCATCATATTGAAGACCTGGAACTCATACTAAGGAACCCAGATTTCGTCGGCATCAATCCACGAGAGAAAGACGCCAGTTTTGAATATGTAAAAAGATTTGATAATAATGTTCTTGTTGCGATTAAGTTGCGATTAAGTTACATAAAAGTGGTGATTTCTTTTATGTTCCGACCATGTATCGTTTACAAGATTACAAGTTACAAAGTCGTATTAAGTCTGGTAGATTGAGAAAACATAACATTAAATTGTCTGAAAATTTATTGACAGATTAGAAAAAACATAGTATAATGAAACGTAAGATGAATTCAGGTTTCCTGAACCGATAGGAGTATACAATGAAAAAACTAGGTTTTGTCCTTTTATCTTCAGCCTTGCTATTGACAGCTTGTGCAGTCCGTTTTGAAAAATCAACCGAGACAACCGATTCGTCCAAGGTGACAGCCTTGTCTGAAGACAAGCAAAAAATGCTTGATAAGGCTACTGCTGACTATAAGACTTTTGTGCAAGACCAAATCGATAAACTGTTGACAGATACAGAAGGCTTTGTCAAACTGTTGAAAGAAGGTAAGTTAGAAGAAGCTAAGAAGGTCTATCCACTGATTCGTATGTCTTATGAGCGTTCAGAACCGATTGCCGAGAGTTTTGGTGAGTCAGATGTCAAGATTGACTTCCGTTTGGCAGACTACATGGACGAAAACAAGACAGAAGAGGGATGGTCAGGTTTCCACCGTATTGAGCGTATCCTTTGGGAAGACAATACAACTAAAGGAACTGAAAGCTATGGTGATCAGTTGGTCAATGATATCAAGGAATTGAAAGCCAAGATTGCAACTGTTGATGTGGACTACAAGGTTATGCTGACTGGGGCAGTCGACTTGCTTAACGAAGTTGCAACAAGTAAGATTACAGGGGAAGAGGAAATTTATTCTCATACAGACTTGTATGACTTCCGTGCCAATATCGAGGGAGCTGAGAAGATTTTCCAACTCTTTAAACCTTTGCTTGAAAAATCAGACGCTAACCTAGTTAAAGAATTGGAAGCGGACTTCAAGTCTGTCAATGATTTGTTGGACAAACACATGACCGACAAGGAACACTACAAGCTCTATACAGATTTGACAACAGAAGATACCAAAGAATTGTCAGAAGCTGTGACAAAACTTGGTGAGCCTCTATCACAAATGGGTAAATTTCTTAGTGGAGAATAAGAGTCATGACTGAAAAAGACGAAAAGTTTTTTGAGAAGAAAATGGACCGTCGAGAATTTCTAAAAAAAGCAGGGATTGGAGGGGCTGGTTTAGCGCTAGGACTCTCTGGTGCTTCTGCTTTTTTCGCACCTAAGCTAGGAAGTCAGGAAAAAATCTCGTACGGAAATGAAAAAATTGCTTTTTATGGCAAGCATCAAGCTGGGATTAGTACGCCCATGCAAAAGAATATCTATTTTGTTGTCTTGGACCTGCATACGACGGATAGAGATAAGATTATCCAGCTATTCAAGGATTGGACGGATTATAGTGCCAAGTTGGTTGAGGGGGAATTGGTCAAAAAAGATGGCCAGAATGCTCTCTTGCCTCCGAGTGATACTGGTGAGACAGTCGGGCTCAACCCTCATCGTTTGACGCTGACTTTTGGTGTGTCTGCGAGTTTCTTGAAAAAGATGAACTTGGAAAACAAGCGTCCTCAAGTTTTCAGGGATTTACCGCCTTTTCCTAAAGAGCAATTGCGTGAAAAATATACTGGTGGAGATATTGTCATCCAGGCCTGTGCAGATGATGAGCAGGTTGCCTTTCACGCTATTCGCAATCTCATCCGTAAGGGGAGAAATGCCGTGACCCTTCGTTGGAGTCAGTCTGGTTTTGCAGCTATCGGGGATCGAATGGAGACTCCGCGTAACCTCTTTGGTTTTAAAGATGGAACAGCAAATCCAACCAAGGAGCAAGACTTTGACCGCGTTATCTGGGCTGATAGTAAGGATTGGATGGAAAATGGTTCATATATGGCAGTTCGTCGGATTCAGATGTTTTTAGAGACTTGGGATCGCACTAGTCTTGAAGAACAAGAAAATACTTTTGGTCGTTACAAGGAAAGTGGTGCTCCCTTTGGTAAGAAGAATGAGTTTGATGAAGTGGATTTGAGTCTCTTACCTGATGATTCGCATGTTCGTTTAGCTAAGGAAGTAGACAAGCCCCTTTTGCGACGTTCTTATTCTTACTCTGATGGAATTGATGAAAAAACTGGCCAGTTTGATACAGGATTGCTTTTCATTTCTTTCCAGAAGGATCCTGATAACTTTGTCAAGGTTCAAACCAATCTAGGTGCTACTGATAAGATGAATGAATATATCACTCACATCGGTAGTGGACTCTTTGCTTGCTTTGGTGGTGTGGAGAAAGGAGGCTACATTGGTCAGAAATTATTGGAAGGCTAGAAGCTGGTTACTAGTTTTAGCTTTGTCATTTTTAATTCTTTCCCCAGTAGGTGCCCAAGAAAGCTTGAGTTCTTACTTTGTGAAAATCACAGATGCTTCTAAAGCAGTGAAAAATGGGAATCAGTCTGAGGCCCAGAAACTTGTTCAAGAGATGGCATCAGACTTTGAAAGAGTAGAAGATAGCAATTCTGAGGCTGGTAAAGTCGTTAAGGAAAAGTTAGCTCAGTCAGGCGAGATTACTGAAGACAAACTCACCGAAATTTCTGCAGCCCTATTAGCCTTTGAAAAAGAACAAAATCCTGTTGACCTAGATGCGGAAAAAGAAAAATTGGTAAACCGTCTAAGTCCTTGTTTTGAAGCCTTAGAGCAGGCCATTGCCTCCAAAGATTTGGAAAAGGTACGAGAAGCTTTTAAGAAAATGAATTCCACTTGGACTATCAATGAAAGTGTGGTTCGTGACAATAGTACGGCCCATTATGGACGTGTTGAAACAGCTATTTCTTTCTTGCGTAGTAGTATGGAAACCGAGCCTACGGATTTTAACTCCATCCAGACTTCCTTTGAGGACTTAAAAAAGGCTATCGATGATTTTGCAAGCGGAAAAGAAGTCGCAGAAGCATCTTCTGATTTAAGTCTCAAAGATGGTATTGCTCTTTTGAAGAAAGCTTTGGAACAATTCCAAGCTGGTGACCAAGCATCAGGAGCAGCTAGCATGAAGGAATTCATCACTATCTGGCCAACGATTGAGGGTTCTGTTAGCACGACCAATCCTTCCCTCTATACACGAGTGGAAAGTGAAAGCCCTGTGATTATGGTCAAGGGAGGTGAGAAGGAATACCAAGAAAAATTAGAAAAACTGATTGCAGATTTATCACAAATTGATACTAGCGCACGTTACAATGCCTTTGATGCTATGCTGATTCTTCTAAGAGAAGGAGTAGAGGCCCTCTTAATCGTCATGGCCTTGGTGACGACCTTGAAAGCAGCCAAGATGCGAAAAGGGCTCAAGTGGGTTTATGGTGGTGCTATCACTGGAATCATGGCCAGTCTCCTTATTGCCTTCATCCTGCAAATTTCCTTTCCAGTAGTAACATCAGGCTCCAATCGTGAAATCATCGAAGGAGCAGTGGGGATTTTTGCGGTAGCTATGATGATTTTGATTGGAATCTGGCTCCACAGCAAATCCTCGGTCAAAAAATGGAATACCTTTATGGAGTCACAAATGGAAACAGTGACCAAAACAGGCTCCTTTATTTCCATGTTTGCCCTCAGTTTTCTAGCTGTTTTCCGTGAGGGAGCAGAAACCATTCTCTTTTATGTTGGGATTTTACCAAGAATTTCCAGTTTTGAATTTGTCTTGGGAATTTCACTTGCCTTGCTGGTTCTGGTAATTATTGCCCTTGTGATGAACAAGGCCAGTCAATTCTTCCTGCCACATAAGGTCTTCTTTATCCTGACTTGGATGATTTATGCCCTAGCCTTCAAGATGCTGGGGGTTAGTATCCATGCTCTTCAGTTGACCAATATGGCACCAAATCACTTAGTGACAGGCTTTCCAACGATCGACTTGCTTGGAATTTATCCAAGTTGGGAAGGCTTGGTTAGCCAGCTAGTCTTTGTTATTATTGTCTTGATTGTCACTTTTAGACAGGGTGAAAAATAAATGGATAGAAAAGAATTGACAATCGTTGAACATCTGGTAGAATTTAGAAAGAGACTATTGGCAGTAGTCATTTGTTTCTTTTTGGTATTCTCTGTTTCTCTGCTGTTTGCAGACCAGATTTACCAGTATGTGACCCAATCTTTTCAGCAAAAGTTGATTGTTTTAGGGCCTAATGATATTTTATGGATTTACATACGTTTGGCTAGTCTGATGGCCTTTACTATCACCTTGCCTTACACGGTGTATCATATTTGGTCTTTCATTAAACCCGGTTTAAAGAAGGAAGAAGCTAGAGCTGTCTTTGCCTATATTCCAGCTAGTTTCCTTTGTTTTCTAGTTGGACTGGCTTTTGGTTTTTACTTTGTAACACCGGCCTTACTTCAGGTTTTATTAGGGTTGGGAGAAGGTCTATTTGAAACGCAGTTAACCGCCCAAAATTATCTGTCTTTTGTTTTTCAAACGACCTTGCCTTTGGCTCTGATTTTTGAATTGCCAGTTATCATTGCCTTTTTGACGTCGATTGGACTCATTGGACCAGAATTATTGACTGCTTATCGCCGATATGCCTATTTTATCTTATTGGTACTCGCAGTCATCTTAACACCAGCTGACTTTGTCAGCGATTTGGCAATGACTGCCCCCTTGATATTACTCTATGAATTAAGTATTGCTATTAGCAAACACATTATGAAACGCAAGCAGAAAGGAGAGAGGAATGGGAATCTTACGTGATATTGGAGCACCAGGATTGATTATCATCGTTTTAGGAGCTCTCTTGATATTTGGACCAAAACGATTGCCTGAACTAGGCGAGTCAATCGGTAAAATGCTATCTGAATTTAAAAAAGCAGTTAAAGGAGCTGAAAATCAAGATAAGGAAGACTAAACCTTGTCTAATAAAAAACTTTGTACTCTGGAAGCCATCGCGTGGCTAGCTAGAGTGCAAAGTTTTTTTATTTTTTAGTTAAAATGAAGACTGTGTTCCTTATAAGTACAAGGTTATTAAGAGAGTGGTGGACATTAAAATGATGATTTTGAGTTTTTGTTATTTTTGCTTTGGAGCAAGGTAAGATAGTCACTTTTGGTGTGAAATAAGTGGGAAAGAAAAACAGTTCTTTGAGTCTGGTCGATAAAGTAAAGCAAGATATACTGACCGATAATTTTTCCTCGCGTAGGGTACTTACTGTTGATTTTTAGTTCGATTTTTTCATCTGCATCAAAGCCAGCTTCAGGAAAAGTTTCTAAACTTTTTAAGCCGTCTAAAATTCTGGCTACAGTATTCTTAGCAGACTGAGGTGATAAAAGAACAGTAGTAATGTAGTCATGGATATTGTCAATTGCCTGACTCACTTCAGTAGAAAGACTCACTTTATAAGCCATATCGTAGCCTCATATTGTCTAGGGAAGTTCCTTGTCCGGATTCGTATTCTCTTAAGGAGCGTTCAGATTGGGCTTGTAGTTCCTGAATCAATCGCTCACGATGTATATCTTCTGCAGTTTTTATTGGTAAATCCTGTTCGAGAACAATCTGCTCGATAAAAAGACTAATAGCATCCGTCATAGTCATTCCTTTTTCCTTGATGATAGCTCTAGCTTGTTCCATTGATGACTCATTGATTTTAAAATTGTATTGCTTAGTAAGTGATGTCGTCATGGTATATCTCCAATCTATGCTATATATAGCTAGTATATATCTTTTATATTTTTTAGGCAAGAGAAAACTTTGTACTCTAGAAACTATCGAGAGTGTAAAGTTTTTTTAGTTTGGAACATGAAAACAGCAGTTGATTTCAAGAAACAAAAAAGAACAGCCGAAGCTGTCTTTTTCTCATTATTTGAGACCGTATTTTTTGTTGAAACGATCCACGCGTCCATCTGCTTGAGTGAACTTTTGACGTCCAGTGTAGAATGGGTGTGAGTCTGATGAAATTTCCACACGGATTAATGGGTAAGTTTCGCCTTCGAACTCAACTGTTTCGTTAGAGCGTTTTGTTGAACCGCTAAGGAATTGGTAACCAGTAGTTGTGTCCATGAAGACAACTGGGCGATATTCTGGATGGATATCTTTTTTCATTTTGCAATATTTCCTTTCTGCCATGGTCTCTTTGCGAGCCATAGATTGTTACTATACTAGTCTATCAGATTCTGAAAAGTTTGGCAAGTATTTTATCAGTTTTTAAGCAAGTTTTTTAACTTTTGGTAGATGATTTCGTTTTCCTCTAGGCTATAGGAATTGGCACCGCTTGCTAGAGGATGGCCTCCACCATCATGTTCTTTGGCAATTTCATTGATAGGATGAATTTTACTGCGTAAGCGAACGCGGTAGTGGCCAACAGCCTGCTCCACAAAAATTCCCCAGAGACTAACACTATCAATGCGTCCAGGTGCACCGACAATGGCTGCAGTTTCAGCATCGGTAACATTAAATTGTTTCAAGACTTCTTGACTCAGGATAACTCGCGCTGCACCATTTTCATCCACTTCCAGATGGTCGTAGATGTAGCCTTGAAGTTTAGCAATTTTGTAACTCATAGTGTCCATTTTGCGAGTGAGAGCCGCAAAGTCAAAGTTCTGTTCTCTTAGATAGGCAGCCAGACGAAGAGTCCGTGCAGTGGTAGAAGGGTAGAGGAAGCGACCTGTATCACCAACAATTCCTGCAAAGAGCAACTCAGCAGCTCGATCTGACAAGGCCAGTTGGGTTGTTTGGGCAAATAGGGTAATCATCTCGCTAGCGCTACTTGAACTAGTATCTACCCAAGATAGGTTACCGTATACATCATCATTTGGATGGTGGTCAATCTTAATGAGAAAATCACCTTGACTATAGCGCTTATCATCGATACGAGCAGTATTCGCCGTATCACAGACGATGACAAGTGCGCTCTGGTAGGCACTATCTTCAACAAGATCCATCTCAGCCATCCAAGTAAGAGTCGGTTCATCATAACCTACGGCTTTGATGTTTTTTTCAGGGAAATGATATTCCAGCAAGGCTTTCAAGCCCACTTGACTTCCCAAGGCATCAGGGTCTGGTTTCATATGACGATGAATGATAATCGTGTCGTATTCTTTGATTTTTTCTAAAATTTGATGGCAAATTTCCATAAATAACCTCAATTCTTTCTCATTTCATTGTAGCACAAGAATTTTTATTTTTAAAATGAAAAAGATGTGATATAATGGAGAAAGATAAATTGAGGAGGACGATATGGTATTAGCAAAAATTGTATTTGCCAGTATGACCGGTAATACCGAAGAAATTGCAGATATTGTAGCAGACAAATTACGTGACTTGGGCTTGGATGTCGATGTTGATGAATGTACAACTGTTGACGCTTCAGACTTCTTGGAAGCTGACATCGCTATCGTTGCGACCTATACTTATGGTGATGGTGAATTGCCAGATGAGATGATGGACTTCTACGAAGACCTAGCAGATCTCAACTTGAATGGCAAAATCTACGGAGTGGTTGGTTCAGGAGATACCTTCTACGATGAATTCTGTAAGGCTGTTGATGACTTTGATCGTGTTTTTGTTTCGACAGGAGCAGAAAAAGGTTCAGAATGTGTTAAAGTTGATCTCTCTGCTGAGGAAGAAGACATTGAGCGCTTGGAACAATTCGCAGAAGAATTGGCTGCTAAAGTAGGATAAGTATAAAAGTGCGCTGATGTAATCAATCAGTGCATTTTTCTTATCGTGAGTTAGGATTTTACTAGCCTATTTGGTGGCTTTTTGATACAATAATTCAAATAAAGGAGGAGACTGTATGGATTTAGATAGTATTCGTCAAGAAATTGATCAAATCGACGACCAAATCGTCAAGCTCTTAGAAGAACGAATGCATTTGGTTGAGGGTGTAGTTGCCTATAAGAAAGCTTCAGGTAAACCGATTTTAGATACCAAGAGAGAAGCGGTTATTTTTGAAAAGGTTAGAAGTCGTGTAGGAGATAAGCGCTATCAGGAAACTATTGTCGCGACTTTTTCGGACATACTCAAACGTTCGCGTGATTATCAGAATCAGAATATCAAATGAAAAAAGAACAATTTTATCCGCTAGGCATTTTTATAGCTGCTATGTTGGGCGGACTTGTGCGCTACCTTGTTTCTACTTGGTTATCAGCCAGTCCAGACTTTCCTTGGGGCACTCTCTTTGTCAACTATCTGGGAATTTTCTGCTTGATTTATCTTGTCAAGGGATATCTGGTCTATAAGGGGACTAGTAAGGGCTTGATTTTAGCACTAGGGACGGGCTTTTGTGGAGGTTTAACAACTTTTTCCAGCCTAATGCTTGATACTGTGAAGCTGCTTGATACAGGGCGTTATCTTAGTTTAGTCCTGTATTTGCTTTTGAGCATCGGTGGAGGCCTACTCTTAGCTTATTTTCTAGGGAGGAAGAAATGGTAATGGTCTATCTTGCAATTGCTTGTGGTTTCGGAGCTTTAGTGCGCTATTTCTTTTCCCGCTATAATCAAACTTCTAAATTGCCCCTCGGAACGCTCATAGTCAATCTTCTAGGTTGTTTTTTAATTGGATTATTCTACAATCATGTGGAGTCTAAGGAAGTCTATGCTATTTTAGCAACAGGATTTTGTGGAGGTTTGACAACTTTTTCGACCTTGAATGACGAACTCCAAAGATTGTTAAGTGATAGGAAGGGATTTTATTCTTATTTAGCTTTGACCTACCTCGGTGGTTTGATTGCGATTTTTTTAGGAATTCTGCTATAAATTTCTTTACTTTTTTGTGGAAATTTGGTAAACTGTATCTTGTGTGTAATGGACGCACAAAAATACAGTTTATCCGCTGAGGAAGATTCTTCAAGATTGACAAAGATAGGAGAATAAAATGAATCCATTAATCCAAAGCTTGACTGAAGGTCAACTTCGTACAGATATCCCATCATTCCGTCCTGGTGACACTGTTCGTGTACACGCGAAAGTTGTCGAAGGTAACCGTGAACGTATCCAGATTTTTGAAGGTGTTGTTATCGCACGTAAAGGTGCTGGTATCTCAGAAAACTACACAGTTCGTAAAATCTCTAACGGTGTAGGTGTTGAGCGTATCTTCCCCATCCACACTCCACGTGTTGAAAAAATCGAAGTTGTTCGTTACGGTAAAGTACGTCGTGCGAAATTGTACTACTTGCGTGCTCTTCAAGGTAAGGCAGCTCGTATCAAAGAAATCCGTCGTTAATTCGACTAAAACTCTGCTTTTTCAGCAGAGTTTTTATCTAGCTCCCTTAGTTCAATGGATATAACAACTCCCTCCTAAGGAGTAGTTGCAGGTTCGATTCCTGCAGGGGGCATAATAAGAAGCGTAAAGAAACATAAAGAATATTCAAAGTGTTTATTTGTAGGCAATCATCACAATTTAGTTTTTTAAAATAGGTTAGTATTTTTGGAATCTTTGACCAAAGTGTGACCAAAATTTGACCAAAAGTCAATGAATATAGAATAAAGTAGATCAGGAAGCTGGTCTATTTTATTTTGTAGTTATTGAGAAAAAGTGGTTTGTTTTAATTTGACTATTATACACATAATGCGTATAATAGTAAGTGTAAGGAGGTAACGAATATATATGCCACTTACAGGTAAAGAAATGGTGAAACTAGCTCTTGAGAATGGATGGGTTGAAGTTCGTCAAAGAGGAAGTCATCATCATTTTAAGAAAGAGGGTTTTTCTTATCTTGTCACGATTCCAGTTCATGGAAATGAAGATTTGGGAAAGGGATTGGAGAGAAAGATTCTCAAAGATTTAGGATTGTAATTTTTACTTTCCTAAGTCTTTTTACATCAGAGGTAGTAGAATGTTGGGGGTAGTAGAATGTTAAAAACGTATCCAGCTATTTTTCATAAAGAAGGAACAGGATATTGGGTAGAATTTCCAGAATTTGGTGGTGGTACAGAAGGAAAAAATATCGAAGAAGCGATGAAAAATGCTCGAGAAATGCTTGAAAATGTTTTAGCTTCTTATATCGATGAAGGGATGGCGTTGCCTACTCCAAGTGATATTTTAAAGATTGAAGTTTCAGATGGTTTTGTATCAATGATTCAAGTTGATCCTGCGCCTTTTGTGAGAAGTAACAAGGCGATTAGAAAGAACGTGACCGTTCCTGAATGGCTAGTTCGTCTTGCTGATCGAGAAAAGATTAACTATTCAGAAGTTTTGGCACAAGCATTAGAGCAGAAGTTGCAAGTTTAAATTTAAAGACTGTATTTATTAGGGAATAAGTTTGATATGTATTGGTAAAAGTGATACAATAGATATACAAGAAGAAAAGGAGAAATGCTATGTCACAAATTGCTGTAAGAGTAGATGATGAATTGAAAAAAGAAGCGACTGCGATTTTTAATGAGTTGGGGTTGGATATGTCAACTGCTGTGAAGTTATTTTTGAAGCAAAGTGTGTTGACAAGAAGTATTCCTTTTGAAGTTAAACTTGATTCTGAGTAAGGTGAAATAAAAGTGTGGATAGATATAATCTAAAGGGGTTCGGTTATGGTTTATACAATAGATCAGATAAAGGAAAAAATTGTTCCTGTTGCTAAACAATATGATTTATCTAAAATTTATCTATTTGGCTCTTATGCTAGGGGCGAAGCTGATGGGAAAAGTGATGTTGATATTGCTTTGGAGTTAGAGGATGATTCTATATATTTTGATGTATATGGTAGACTTTTGACTATTTTTGATGGTAATATAGATATTCTATTGGTTAGTGATTTACTTTCTCCAAAAACAAACATTGGGAAGTTAGTCAAGAAAAATTTTTTGAATGATAGAGAGGTTATTTATGAGAAGTCAATCTCTTGAAACTGATATAGCATATTTGAAGGATATGGTTTTATATCTTGATAAGGCCGATGCTGTTTTGTATAAAGCAAGAAGATATAATTTACCTTTAGATGATGATATGGTAGTTGATTCTATCGCTATGAATTTAGGACAGGTAGGAGAACAGTTATCGTTAGGCAAATTATCAGAGGAAGTAAAACAGAAGTATTCAGATAGGATAAACTGGACTCAGATAAAAGGTTTTAGAAATTTTATTTATCATAATTATTCTAACTTAAATTTTAAAATTATAGAGGGTATATTGAAGGAATCTGTTCCCAAAACGAAAGAATCTTTACACTCGATTATAAGAGAATTAGAAGGTGAATTATAAAATAGAAAATGAAAGAGAAACTCTAAAAACGTATGGAAGATTTGCTAGAAATCGACAAATTTTATTCCTCAAAAAACGAATACTTCCATAAGAGAAATTATTATTGATGAAGATTTAATATCTGTATTGGATGCATTGAAAGAGGAACAAGATAAGGTTCTTTATAATCGTGAAGAATTAAAGAAATATGATTTGGTCTCTTGTGATAGAAGGTATAAACTTTCTACAAATTATGGATTGAATAAATACTTGAAAGTATTTTTATCCGAACTTGGGATAGGTAGCCAAACCATGATAGCAAAAGCAGGCAGGCATATTTACGGTTTATATTTATTAGACTTCCTGCAAAACTA
>NZ_VMLO01000057.1:0-5219 GCF_013276735.1 Streptococcus sp. 1559 | reverse complement strand
TTCTTTTCAATCTGAATTTTTCTGCGAGTGTATTCATTAAAAATAATAAACCTTCCTATTTGCTTAATTTCATTATAAAATTTTTAGTTCAAAATAGCAAGTTAAAGGAATAAATAATTCTTTATGGTAATAAACAAAAAAAAAAGTTAAAAATTACATAAAAACACTTGACTAAATAAAATATATCTGTTAGAATAAAAAAAGAAAGGGGTTTCATTGCATGAGAAAAAAACGTGGAATTAAAAAATTAGTTACATTTGCATTGCTAGGTGTTTTTATGTTTAGTAATACAATTCCTTACCAACAGTTTATTCAGAAGAATAAACAATTGGAGATTCGAGTGCAATCGCAAAAGAAGTCCAATGGTCTTGATGTTGGGAAGGCTGATTAGTTGATTAAATGATGAAAATACTATTAACTATATAGTATTTCTGTTTTATCTAATTTTTAATTAGAAAGAAGGGATTCCGATGTACTAGGGTATGATTTGTTGATATTTCTAAATGCAGTCATTGTTATTGTTAGATTTTAAGTGAAAGAAATGAGGGCTTTACGATGAAGAAAAGCATAAAAAAAATAATTACAACATCTTTACTTGCACTGACTTTAGCTGGTGCAGGTGGTTCGATTGTTTCAGCTGCAACAGTTTGGTATAAAGGTACTGCAGTTTATTGGGATTATGGTCGTACTGCTGGCCTTTGGAGCTATTCAAATGTTCAGTCTAGTGTTTACGAACACTCAGCAACTGCTAACGGGGCATTCTCAGGCTGGCAATCACCTGGAGTAGAAGCACGTGTTTCTAAATTCATCGGAACTGCTACAGCTGAATGTTACTGGAATTGTAGGTAAGTACCTATGACATACAAAAACATGTTATTAGGTAAAATGAAATACTTAATCCTGTTTTTGATTGCCATCCAGAGTGTCTTACTTGCTCTGGTGGCAATTTTTTTAGCAGGTTTACAGTATCAACAGTCATGGCAGAGTTATAATCATCATTCCGAAACTGTAACAGTTTATCTTCAGAAGTTAACAGAAGAGCAATCACAAGATGTATTTAATTATTTTTTAGAACAGAGTGACTTGTCCATATGGACAAAACGTTCTGAAAGTAGTGATACAGGAGAAGGTCTAAATAGGATTTATATAGACATCCTTGGCAGCTCTGCTGGTTTTTCAGATTTTGAAAGTACGGGTAAAATAGTAGTCTCACAACAACAATTTGCAGATTTATTATCTCATAGTGATAATAGTATGACTATTGGACTTGACAAAGGCTCAAATAATATGCTTTACGAGCTTCCAGATTTATTATTTAGCACACCTGTAGTCATTGAACGATTAGATTATACTTTTCAAAACACTAATACGATCAATGGGATATACCATATCAATGGTCTCCACGATGCTGTCTCAAGAGATAACTTTCTGTTGCATCTTTCAAAGATGTCAGGTATTTCTGTTGAGGATTTGACAAAAGAAAGTTTTGGAAGTAGTACTGATCAGGGAATTTGGGGAATAATACTTGCTATCAGCATCTTAGTAAATGCCTTCATTTTACTGATTCTATTCTTAATCTGTGTTCTTCAATCCTTTAAACATTTCGGAACATTGATTCTTTTAGGATGGGATAGAAAAGAATTATGGTCTGCTTTTTTCAAAAATTCTCTACTATTTTCAATCTACATTATTCCAATTATCTCTTTATGTAGTTGGTTGTTGTCAGGCTGGTCTAGTTTTGGTTTATCATCGTTTATTCTAGTTTTTGCTGGAGTCAGCCTCTCAATCTTGTTGCTACTATTGATATTCATTATTCCAACGATTATTGTTTATTCGGTTTCTCCATTAGCCGCCATTCATAAACGATTACCAATGAAGCCTTTAATGGTAACCTGCTTGTTATTCTATACCTTGGTAGCTGGTTTGTTAATCGCAGTCAGTTACTCTTTAGATGCTCCAATGAATCAGTTTATTGATAATATGAAAGTATCTAGAGAGTGGAAGAATGTTGAAGATATGTACGTTATATCCAGTTTTGTTGAGGGAGATGATGTAGGTACATATGCAGGAACTACAAATTCCCTTGAGCATACTATGTATAACTTTTACCAGCGTATATCTGAGCTTCCAGGTGTCTATATTGCCAAAGGACAATTTCTTAATCAGGAGTCCCTTGATGCAGTCTATGGGACATACCAGCATGTCCCTAAAAAACCATTTTGGTATTTGAAATTCTCCTATAATTACCTGCAAGACCTAGGTATTCCCCTAAGTGATGAAGAGTTGCTAGAGATGAGGAATGGTACTCGACTTTATCTTCTACCTAACACGCTCAATACAGAAGAACTTGAGGTGATGAAGGCGTATTTACAGGAAAGTGTCACTGTAAAACCGGGAGATTTACAAACTAATTTCACAGAAAATCAGAAATTTATGTTCAAGATTTACCAACCGTCTCGACCAATATTTACTTGGTCAGATTCTATTTCTTATGGTACAACTAGTGAGAATCCAGTTATTTTTGTCTCAACACCAGAGAATTTATATTTCATGGAGTCGGCAAACTTAGTTGTCAGTGGCTATAATGGTCTTTTGAAGATTCGTGATAGGGAAACGATGGAACAGGTAGTGTCCGTTTTAGAAACAGAATTTCCAGATTTAATGGATAATCGGTTGAGTTTTACAACTGTCAAGAACTTTATCAATGGTCTTCAAAAAGATCTGAGTTATACATTTTATCTTTTCGGCACGATCATAGCGATTATCATCATTACGATGATGGCTATTTTCTGGAGTTTTGTCTTAATGTACCGCTTGTTATTTGAAGAAAAATTGTATGTCCAATACTTTATGGGATTCTCACCATGGAAAAGATATATTGGTGTGCTTTCTCTCATTATTAGTTTTTCTGTGATGGAACTAATCGTTTCTATCTTGGTGGGTTCTAAGTTGGGAATAGTCATGACACTAGCTACATTTGCTTTTCAGATAATGCTTCTTTACTTCAGTTTGTTCCGTAAAGAAGGAGAGAGTATCATACAATCATTTAAGGAGTAATCTCATGTCTAGAATTTCAGTACAAAATGTATCAAAACAATTTGGTTCAAGAGAAATTTTCAAAGACTTAAGCTTTGATATTGAGGAAAATGAATTTGTAGCTTTAGTAGGACCTTCTGGTTCTGGAAAATCGACTATCCTCAATATGATTGGACTATTGGATACTGTTGACAGTGGTAAAATCCTAATCAACGGAAAAGTTTTGCCTAAGGTAAATTCGCAATCAGCAGTTCATTATCGAAGGAATGTCATCAACTATCTTTTTCAATCCAATGCACTCATTTCTACATCTAGTGTGAAAGATAACCTGATGCTTGCCATGACTTTTTCGAATTTCTCTAGACAGGAGAAAGAGCAGAGAATCAAGGAAACGCTAGAATTTGTTGGTCTACAAAATCGGTTAAATAGTAAAGTCAATGAATTATCGGGAGGTGAACAGCAGAGAATTGCGATTGTGAGAGCTATTTTAAAGCCCGGAGATATTGTCCTAGCAGATGAACCAACCGGATCGTTAGATCCTGAAATGTCTCAAAAAGCATTCGATTTGATTCGAACTTTGAGAGATCAATTTAGTAAAACAATTTTGGTTGTTACGCATAACATGGAGCAAGCACGGCAATGTGATAGGATTATTTCACTGGAGTCAGTTCTTGTAAATTAACTCAACCATTATTAGCACTTGATACGGTTACTTCTATCAATAGTTTAGTAAGCTTGTTAGTTTATAGAGGGCAGGGGTATTTCTGCCCTCTGTTTTAGAATAAGGAATGCACTATGAAAAAATTATTTATACTCATATCCAACCTGCTTGCTAGTTTGTTCTTTGTTTGGGTATTTACCATTTGGACTGATACATATGTCTCCCGTTACTACCCCAACGTTGTTGTACGTGATTCTTCCCCTGAAACAACTTTTCAGCATATTGCTACACGCTTGGAAAAACTAGCAGAAGAAACGGATAGCTTTATTGCGATTCAACACCAAGATCCTAACTCAGAAGGTACTACAGTTTTTTCTTATACGACCTTTGGGGACGGAAAGTTGCCTGATGGGCTTCAGGAAAAAAACTAGAAGATGCTCAAAGTAGTAGTGTTGAAACAAACTATTTTGTATTCGGTGGACACCTAGATATTCACTTGCTAAGGGAGGAGCTAAGTCAACTTGGCTTGACTAACATGCACCTGACAATTCCATCTAAACTATCTACGTTAATGGCTATCTTTAGTAACGGATTTCAGTTAATCAGTCTATTGATTTTCATCTTAACCTTTGTAGCACTGACTTTAATTAGTCAAATTAGCCAATTACGGTCGTCGGGCATTCGCCTCATTTCAGGAGAGAAACGGTGGTCCATTTTCCTTAGACCAGTTGGTGAGGATTTGAAAGGGATAGCTGTTGGTTTCAGTTTAGCTGGCTTGCTCGCCATTCTTATGCAAAAAATTCTGTCGCTTCCAACGCAATCCCTAATGACCATAGGAGAAGGCTTGCTCAGTTATAATCTCATCTTGTTGTCGATCTCCCTGTTTTTCGCTCAACTCTTCGCAGTTGGGATAAAAAAGATACACCTGATGCAGATTATAAAAGGGCAAGTGCCTGTCAGAGGAATCATTAGTTTGATTTTAATCGGTCAACTATTAGCGATTATTATTGTAACGCTGGGAATAGGGAGTAGCTTAAAGTATTCCCAAGCCTGGCAACAGCATCGGATTGGACAAGAGGCTTGGAGCCAGGAAAGGCAACTGATTACCCTATCAATCAGCCGTGAAGGAACGAGTCCTGGTTTTGATGAACAAGCTCAAAGGAAACTCAGAACTTGGTATCAATTGATGGATCTGGCTGTTTCAGAACAAAAGGCTTTCTTATCTAGACACCAGTTAATTGACCGTACTTTGCAAAATGGCATGGCTTCCTCCAAAAACTTTATAACCTCTACAGAATGGCACGATTACAACCCGAATGGCAATGTCCTTATCGTCACACCGCAATACTTGGAGCGTCAAAACATTCCTGTAGATACAACGTAACCGCCCAAAGGATTTAGTGTGCTTGAAAAGCACAACATATGGTGTTTTTTGATGTGGGATAAAATTGAAAAACAATTAAAAATAAAAGGCTGGTCGATGTATCGTTTAGCTAAGGAATCGGGTGTCCATCCATCTAAT
>NZ_VMLO01000056.1:0-19239 GCF_013276735.1 Streptococcus sp. 1559 | reverse complement strand
AGATGTTTTTTGATTTTAGTCCAGTATAACCTTTTGCATACCAAACCCCTTTGATTGTGTTATAATATTTCTATGACTATTATAACCTCAAAAGCCAATTCTGTGGTAAAAAATGCTAAGAAATTACACCAAAAAAAATACCGCAAGTCTGCCTATTTGATTGAAGGCTGGCACTTGTTTGAAGAAGCTGTCCAAGCTGGAGTGACGATTGAGAAAATCTTTGCCCTAGAAAGTTACCGAAATCAGTTAGCTGCTTTTCCGCAAACTATCTGGGTGTCAGAGGATATTTTACTAGATTTGGCGGATTCTCAGACTCCACAGGGAATCGTTGCGGTGGTTCAAAAAGAAGAAGTAGGACAAGCTGACTTTAGTCAGGGCAAGTTCTTGTTTTTGGAAGATGTGCAAGATCCTGGTAATGTAGGAACCATCATTCGAACTGCGGATGCAGCAGGCTTTACAGGAGTGATTGTTTCAGATAAATCGGCAGATATCTACAGTCTCAAGACCTTACGTTCCATGCAAGGCAGTCATTTTCATCTGCCTATTTACCGGATGACTAGCCAAGCGCTCCTTAAGGAAACCAAAGAGGCAGCTATCCCTGTGCTAGCTACAACCCTATCTAAAGATTCTGTTGATTACAGAGAACTGCCTCCTATAGAAAATTTTGTACTAGTCATGGGAAATGAGGGCCAAGGAATTAGTCCCCTTATGGCTGAAAGTGCAGACCAGTTGGTCCATATTAGCATGAAGGGGCAGGCGGAGAGTTTGAATGTTGCCATTGCAGCTGGTATTTTGATTTTCCATTTAAGCTAATTTTAACTTTTTTTGTTATAATCAAGGAAAGATGTTCATAGAAAAGGAGAAAAGATGAATCACACTATTATACATGACCGTGTAGGTCTCAATCAATTTTACGCTAAGGTATATGCCTTTGTTGGTCTGGGAATCGGACTATCTGCTCTGGTATCAGGCCTTATGTTGACGGTCTTTCAGTCTCAGTTGCTTTACTTTTTGATGCAGGGGCGTCTCTGGTTGACCATTGCAACCTTTGCAGAATTGGCCTTGGTTTTCGTTGCCAGTAGCATGGCTTCAAGAAATAGTCCAGCTGCTCTTCCAGTATTTTTGCTATACTCTGTTTTAAACGGTTTTACCCTTAGTTTTGTGGTAGCCTTCTATACTCCGGGTACAGTTTTATCTGCCTTTGTATCGAGCGCCCTTCTCTTCTTTGTCATGGCTGCAGTTGGTATCTTCACCAAGAAAGATTTGAGCGGTCTTGGTCGAGCTATGATGGCGGCTCTGATCGGTTTGATTATTGCTATGATAGTCAATATTTTCTTGTCTAGCGGTTTCTTTGATTATATGATTAGCATAGCCATGGTCTTGGTTTTCTCAGGACTGATTGCTTGGGATAACCAAAAGATTCGCCTCGCCTATGAACAATCACAAGGTCGTGTAGCGACAGGCTGGGTGGTGTCAATGGCTCTCAGTATCTATCTTGATTTTATCAATCTCTTCCTAAGTATTTTACGTATCTTTGGTCGTAATGATTAAAAGGTCTATAAAATCAGTGTTTTGAGTGACACTGATTTTTTTAAAATTTTCTCTTTTCTTTTCTTGGAAATAGGTGTATAATATGTTTATTAAATTTTTGAGGAGTTGTCTATGAAGAAAAGTTTTATCCATCAACAAGAAGAAATTTCCTTTGTCAAAAACACTTTTACCCAGTATTTGAAAGATAAGCTAGAAGTTGTCGAAGTTCAAGGTCCTATCTTGAGTAAGGTCGGTGACGGAATGCAGGACAACCTGTCTGGTGTGGAAAATCCAGTATCGGTCAAGGTTCTCCAAATCCCTGATGCTACTTATGAAGTGGTGCACTCACTTGCTAAATGGAAACGCCACACCTTGGCTCGTTTTGGCTTTGGTGAAGGAGAGGGTCTCTTTGTCCACATGAAAGCCCTTCGTCCAGATGAGGATTCCTTGGATGCAACCCACTCTGTTTATGTTGACCAGTGGGACTGGGAGAAGGTTATCCCAAATGGTAAGCGTAACATCGTTTATCTAAAAGAAACAGTTGAGAAGATTTATAAGGCTATTCGCCTGACTGAGCTAGCTGTTGAAGCTCGCTATGACATCGAGTCTATCTTGCCAAAACAAATCACCTTTATCCATACAGAAGAATTGGTAGAACGCTACCCAGACTTGACACCTAAAGAACGTGAAAATGCGATTTGTAAAGAATTTGGAGCCGTCTTTTTGATTGGTATCGGTGGCGAGTTGCCAGATGGTAAACCGCACGATGGACGTGCACCAGACTATGATGACTGGACAAGCGAGTCTGAGAATGGCTACAAGGGTCTAAATGGTGATATTCTTGTCTGGAATGAGTCTTTAGGTGGAGCCTTTGAGTTGTCTTCTATGGGAATTCGTGTAGATGAAGAAACTCTTAGACGTCAGGTGGAAATTACAGGTGATGAAGACCGCTTGGAATTGGAATGGCACAAGTCTTTGTTGAATGGCCTATTCCCATTGACAATCGGTGGAGGAATTGGACAATCTCGTATGGCCATGTTCCTACTTCGCAAGAGACACATCGGAGAAGTGCAAACAAGTGTTTGGCCTCAAGAAGTCCGCGATACTTACGAAAATATTTTGTAGAGAATCGAACCGCAAGGTTCGGTTTTCTTTCTCTTTTTGTCTATAATTTGGTATAATAAACAGTATGAAAATCGTATCAGGAATCTATGGGGGACGTCCCCTCAAGACACTAGAAGGCAAGACAACAAGACCTACTTCGGATAAGGTTAGGGGAGCCATTTTTAACATGATTGGTCCCTACTTTGAAGGGGGACGAGTCTTGGACCTTTATGCAGGTAGTGGTGGTTTATCTATCGAAGCAGTATCGCGTGGCATGTCCAGTGCTGTTTTGGTGGAGCGAGACCGTAAGGCTCAGACCATCGTGGCTGAAAATATCCAGATGACCAAGGAAGTTGGAAAATTTCAACTCCTCAAGATGGATGCAGAGAGGGCATTGGAACAGGTATCTGGGGAATTTGACCTCGTTTTCTTAGACCCTCCCTATGCCAAGGAACAAATCGTAGCAGATATTGAAAAAATGGCTGAGAGAGAGCTTTTTTCTGAAGATGTTATGGTTGTGTGCGAGACGGATAAGGCCGTTGAACTTCCAGAAGAGATTGCCTGTCTGGGTATCTGGAAGGAAAAGATTTATGGAATTAGTAAGGTGACAGTCTATGTCAGATAAGATTGGCTTATTCACAGGCTCATTTGATCCGATGACAAATGGGCATCTGGATATGATTGAACGGGCGAGCAGACTCTTTGATAAGCTCTATGTCGGTATTTTTTTTAATCCCCACAAACAAGGATTTCTTCCTATCGAAAATCGTAAACGGGGGTTAGAAAAGGCTGTGAAACATTTGGGAAATGTTAAAGTCGTGTCTTCTCATGATGAATTGGTGGTCGATGTCGCAAAAAGACTGGGGGCTACTTGCCTAGTGCGAGGCTTGAGAAATGCGTCGGATTTGCAATACGAAGCCAGTTTTGATTACTACAACCATCAGCTGTCTCCTGATATAGAGACTATTTATTTACATAGTCGACCTGAACATCTCTATATCAGTTCATCAGGCGTTAGAGAGCTTTTGAAGTTTGGTCAGGATATTGCCTGCTATGTTCCCGAGAGTATTTTGGAGGAAATAAGAAATGAAAAAAAAGATTAGATGGCCCTTATACGTCATTGCGGCCTTGATTGTGACTTTCTTGGCATTTGTAGTGCCCTTGCCTTATTATATAGAGGTTCCAGGTGGTTCGGAAGATATTCGCCAAGTCCTTAAAGTAAATGACACAGAAGATAAGGAAGCTGGTGCCTATCAATTCGTTACGGTTGGTGTTCAACATGCCACTTTAGCTCATATGATTTATGCTTGGTTGACACCTTTTACAGATATTCGTAGTGCTCAGGAGACTACAGGTGGTTCTTCCGATGTTGAATTTATGCGAATCAATCAATTCTACATGCAAACATCGCAAAATATGGCCAAGTATCAAGGACTAAAAACAGCTGGTAAGGATATCGAACTCAAGTACTTTGGCGTTTATGTTTTGAATGTGACGGATAATTCAACCTTTAAAGGGATTCTCAATATCTCTGATACGGTCACAGCAGTCAATGATCAGACCTTTGATAGTTCCAAAGACTTGATTGATTACGTCAGTTCTCAAAAATTAGGGGACTCCGTCAAGGTCACCTATGAAGAGGATGGGCAAACCAAGTCTGCAGAAGGAAAGATTATCACCTTGGAAAATGGAAAAAATGGGATTGGAATCGGCTTGATTGATCGTACAGAGGTAATCAGCAATGTCCCAATTAGCTTTTCAACAGCTGGTATTGGCGGCCCAAGTGCTGGTCTCATGTTTAGTCTAGCTATCTATACTCAAATAGCTCACCCAGATCTTCGTAATGGTCGTATTGTTGCTGGTACAGGTACCATTGACCGCGATGGGAATGTGGGGGATATTGGAGGTATTGATAAAAAAGTTGTAGCTTCGGCTAGGGCAGGTGCCGCTATTTTCTTTGCCCCTGATAATCCTGTTAGCGAAGAAGAACAAAAAGCACACCCGGATGCAAAAAACAACTACCAAACAGCCCTAGAAGCATCCAAAACAATCAAGACAGATATGAAAATCGTGCCCGTTAAAACCCTACAAGATGCAATTGATTACTTGAAAAACAATCCCTAGTTTTTAAGTGAAGTTTCCAAACTAGCGCACAAACAGAGAAGATGGTATAATAGTCAAATGGTTCAATTATTATTCACTCTAAGCAGTCACATGCTCTTTATTTATGTGAGTTTTTACCTTTTAAAGGATCTTGTTAGATGGGAAAAGGTTTTAAAAGTGACAGCTGAGAATACAAGAAAAGTTCGTTTATTAGTAGGTTTTTTCAGCATTGTAATGGGCTATATCTTGAGTTCTTTCTTTATCAGCCTGTATCATTTGTGGCAAGAAGCGCTTAGAGGATTATTATAAAATCAAGAGTAAAGGAAACGAGTATGGACAAAATTGTTGTTCAAGGTGGCGATAATCGTCTGGTAGGAAGTGTAACCATCGAAGGAGCAAAGAATGCAGTCTTGCCCTTGTTGGCAGCGACTATTCTAGCAAGTGAAGGAAAGACAGTCTTACAGAATGTACCGATCTTGTCGGATGTCTTTATTATGAATCAGGTGGTTGGTGGTTTGAATGCCAAGGTTGACTTTGATGAGGAAGCCCATCTTGTTGAGGTGGATGCTACTGGCGACATCACTGAGGAAGCCCCTTACAAGTATGTCAGCAAGATGCGCGCCTCCATCGTTGTATTAGGGCCAATCCTTGCCCGTGTGGGTCATGCCAAGGTATCCATGCCAGGTGGTTGTACCATTGGTAGCCGTCCTATTGATCTTCATTTGAAAGGTCTGGAAGCTATGGGGGTTAAGATTAGTCAGACAGCTGGTTACATCGAAGCCAAGGCAGAACGCTTGCATGGCGCTCATATCTATATGGACTTTCCAAGTGTTGGTGCAACGCAGAACTTGATGATGGCAGCGACCCTAGCTGATGGGATGACAGTGATTGAAAATGCTGCGCGTGAGCCTGAGATTGTTGACCTAGCCATTCTCCTTAATGAAATGGGAGCTAAGGTTAAGGGTGCTGGTACAGAGACCATTACCATTACCGGTGTTGAGAAACTTCATGGTACGACTCACAATGTAGTCCAAGACCGTATCGAAGCAGGAACCTTTATGGTAGCTGCTGCCATGACTGGTGGTGATGTCTTGATTAAAGATGCTGTCTGGGAGCACAACCGTCCCTTGATTGCCAAATTGCTTGAAATGGGAGTGGAAGTGACGGAGGAGACGGAAGGAATTCGCGTTCGCTCTCAACTAGAAAATCTAAAAGCTGTTCATGTGAAAACCTTGCCCCACCCAGGATTTCCAACAGATATGCAGGCTCAATTTACAGCCTTGATGACAGTCGCAAAAGGGGAATCAACTATGGTGGAGACAGTTTTCGAAAATCGTTTCCAACATCTAGAAGAAATGCGTCGCATGGGCTTGCATTCTGAGATTATCCGTGATACAGCTCGTATTGTTGGTGGTCAACCTTTGCAGGGAGCGGAAGTTCTTTCTACTGACCTTCGTGCCAGTGCAGCCTTGATTTTGACAGGTTTGGTAGCACAGGGAGAAACTGTGGTCGGTAAATTGGTTCACTTGGATAGAGGTTACTACGGTTTCCATGAGAAGTTGGCGCAGCTAGGTGCTAAGATTCAGCGGATTGAGGCAAGTGATGAAGATGAATAAGAAATCAAGCTACGTAGTCAAGCGTTTACTTTTAGTCATCATAGTACTGATTTTAGGTACTCTGGCTCTAGGAATCGGTTTAATGGTAGGTTATGGAATCTTGGGCAAGGGTCAAGATCCATGGGCTATCCTGTCTCCAGCAAAATGGCAGGAATTGATTCATAAATTTACAGGAAATTAGGCTGGAGAACCAGCCTTTTTCTAAAGATAAGGAGAAATATGAACAAAAAAACAAGACAGACACTAATCGGACTGCTAGTGTTATTGCTTTTGTCTACAGGGAGCTATTATATCAAGCAGATGCAGTCGGCACCTAATAGTCCTAAAACCAAGCTTAGTCAGAAAAAACAAGCGTCTGAAGCTCCTAGTCAAGCATTGGCAGAGAGTGTCTTAACAGACGCAGTCAAAAACCAAGTAAAAGGGAGTCTGGAGTGGAACGGATCAGGTGCTTTTATCGTCAATGGTAATAAAACAAACCTAAATGCCAAGGTTTCAAGTAAGCCCTACGCTGATAATAAAACAAAGACGGTGGGCAAGGAGACCGTACCAACCGTGGCTAATGCCCTCTTGTCTAAGGCTACTCGTCAGTACAAGAATCGTGAAGAAACTGGGAATGGTTCGACTTCATGGACTCCTCCAGGCTGGCATCAGGTCAAGAATCTAAAGGGCTCTTATACCCATGCAGTCGATAGAGGTCATCTGTTAGGCTATGCCTTAATCGGTGGTTTGGATGGTTTTGATGCCTCGACAAGCAATCCTAAAAACATTGCTGTTCAGACAGCCTGGGCAAATCAGGCGCAGGCCGAGGATTCGACTGGTCAAAACTACTATGAAAGTAAGGTGCGTAAAGCCTTGGACCAAAACAAGCGTGTCCGTTACCGTGTAACCCTTTACTACGCTTCAAACGAGGATTTAGTTCCTTCAGCTTCACAGATTGAAGCCAAGTCTTCAGATGGAGAATTGGAATTTAATGTTCTAGTTCCCAATGTTCAAAAGGGGCTTCAACTGGATTACCGAACTGGAGAAGTAACTGTAACTCATACTCAATGAAAATCAAAAAGCAAACTAGGAAGCTAGCCGCAGGTTGCTCAAAGCACAGCTTTGAGGTTGCAGATAAAGCTGACGTGGTTTGAAGAGATTTTCGAAGAGTATCAGTAAAAGATAAGATAAACTCCTATATCACTTATGGATGTAGGAGTTCTTTTTTCTAGTTTAAGTAGGGCTAGAGTAGGTACTAAGAAAAAATGGTAACTTCTAAAACTAACTTCCAGTTTTGGGAGAGAGATGGAAGTTACTTTGAGAAGTTACGCTAAGAAAAAAATAATATGTATTGGATTAAATTTTGTGATATAATAAAGGATAAGATACTATTTTAGGAGAAGAACTATGGAAGACCCAAGTAGTCAGAATTTGTTGCTACAATTTGTTTTATTGTTTATCTTGACGGTATTAAATGCCTTTTTCTCAGCCACAGAAATGGCCATGGTTTCTCTTAATCGTGCCCGAGTTGAACAAAAGGCGGAAGAAGGAGACAGACGCTACATCCGCCTGCTGAAGGTACTAGAAAATCCTAACCACTTTTTATCAACCATTCAGGTAGGAATCACCCTGATTACAATCTTATCAGGGGCGAGTTTAGCTGATACTCTAGGACGTGTGATTGCCTCTTGGCTTGGGAATAGCGAAACAGCACAAGCCGTGGCAACTTTTCTATCCTTGGCATTTTTGACCTATATTTCCATCGTTTTTGGGGAATTATATCCTAAGAGAATCGCTCTTAATCTAAAGGATGCCTTGGCCATTCGTACAGCGCCGGTTATCATTGGGATCGGAAAACTAGTCAGTCCTTTTGTTTGGCTTTTAGCTGCTTCGACCAATTTCTTGAGCCATTTGACTCCTATGTCATTCGATGATGCGGATGAAAAGATGACCCGTGATGAAATTGCCTATATGCTGACAAATAGTGAAGAAACGTTGGATGCTGATGAGATTGAGATGCTACAAGGTGTCTTTTCGCTCGATGAACTGATGGCACGAGAGGTTATGGTTCCTCGGACAGATGCTTTTATGGTGGATATTCAGGATGATAGTCAAAGCATTATCCAAAGTATTTTAAAACAAAACTTTTCCCGTATACCAGTTTACGATGGGGATAAGGACAATGTAATTGGAATCATTCACACCAAGAGTCTCCTTAAGGCTGGTTTTGTGGATGGTTTTGATAATATTGTTTGGAAGAAAATCTTACAAGATCCACTTTTTGTACCTGAAACTATTTTTGTGGATGACTTGCTAAAAGAATTGCGCAATACCCAAAGACAAATGGCAATCTTGCTGGATGAATACGGTGGTATGGCTGGTTTGGTGACTTTGGAAGACCTCTTAGAGGAAATTGTTGGTGAAATTGATGATGAAACGGACAAAGCAGCAATAGATGTTCATCAGATTGGCGAGGATACCTACATTGTTCAAGGAACGATGACCCTCAATGATTTCAATAATTACTTTGATGTTGAACTGGAAAGTGATGACGTTGATACCATTGCTGGTTACTATTTGACAGGAGTGGGGACCATTCCGACGACTGAGAAACTTAGCTATGAATTGGTCAGCCAAAACAAACAACTTATCTTAACCAATGATAAAGTGAAAAATGGACGTGTTACCAAGGTAAAAGTCCAAATTACCGAAGTTGAAATAGAAGAAGAAACAGAGTAAACTAGAGGCTTTTGTCACCAGGTGTGACGAAGCTTTTTTCAGTTGATTTCATGAGGGAATTATGTCATGGAAAGAACTTTGCCCCAAAAGTTTTTCAAAATTATCCGTATTTATCAGAAGAAAAATAAAAAAGCCCTTCAAATTGGGCTTTCTGTTCATTTGAAACCTGATAAATCAAGTTATAGAAGGCGGTAGACGGATTTGAACCGACGATCAAGCTTTTGCAGAGCCGTGCCTTACCACTTGGCTATACCGCCTTAACGTTTCTTATTATACCTTGAAAATGATTTTCAGTCAATAGCTTTTTCAGTTTTTTGTACCATAGTGTGATTCGAATGTGATGCCAAGTTTTCTATGGGAAAAAATTACCAAAAAACTACTGAATCCCCTTGAAAAATCTAGCTAAATAGGGTATAATATGAGTAATCATTTGTCGTAGGTTTTGTCTGAAATATTGTCCAGACAGGACTCACAGCAGTTAAATCTTCTGAAAAGTCAGATTTAGCTGCTCTTTTTGTGCTTTTTTTCAGGATTTCGAGTATTTGTAACAAAGACTTAAAGATTCTGAAAATTTATCAAAGGGACACGGTGATAGGGGTTTTATAACCATATGACGATTAGAAAGCCTGATTGACAAGGCTTGGAACTTATTTACAAAGGAGAATCATCTTGGCAGGACATGACGTTCAATACGGGAAACATCGTACCCGTCGTAGTTTTTCAAGAATTAAAGAAGTTCTTGACTTACCAAATTTGATTGAAATTCAAACTGATTCATTCAAAGCTTTCCTAGATCACGGTCTTAAGGAAGTATTTGAAGATGTATTGCCAATTTCAAACTTCACAGACACAATGGAGTTGGAATTTGTTGGATATGAAATCAAGGAACCAAAATACACGCTAGAAGAAGCTCGTATCCACGATGCTAGCTACTCAGCACCAATTTTTGTAACATTCCGCTTGATCAATAAAGAAACAGGCGAAATCAAGACCCAAGAAGTTTTCTTTGGTGATTTCCCAATCATGACAGAAATGGGTACTTTCATCATCAATGGTGGTGAACGTATCATCGTATCTCAGTTGGTTCGCTCGCCAGGTGTTTACTTTAATGACAAAGTAGATAAGAACGGTAAAGTGGGTTACGGTTCAACGGTTATCCCTAACCGTGGAGCTTGGTTGGAACTTGAAAGCGACTCAAAAGATATCGCCTACACTCGTATCGATCGTACTCGTAAGATTCCATTTACAACCTTGGTTCGTGCGCTTGGTTTCTCAGGTGATGATGAAATTTTTGATATCTTTGGTGATAGTGAATTGGTTCGCAACACTGTTGAAAAAGATATCCATAAGAACCCAATGGACTCTCGTACAGACGAAGCTTTGAAAGAAATTTACGAACGCCTTCGTCCAGGTGAGCCTAAGACAGCTGAAAGCTCACGTAGCTTGCTTGTGGCTCGTTTCTTTGACCCACGTCGCTATGACTTGGCAGCCGTTGGTCGTTACAAGATTAACAAAAAACTCAATGTCAAAACACGCTTGCTCAACCAAACTATTGCTGAGCCATTGGTAGACCCTGAAACAGGCGAAATCTTGGTAGAAGCTGGTACAATCATGACTCGTAGTGTGATTGAAAGCATTGAAAGCCATTTGGATGGTGATTTGAACAAGATTGTCTACATTCCAAATGATGCAGCCGTTGTGACTGAGCCTGTTGTTCTTCAAAAATTCAAGGTTGTTGCTCCAACTGATCCAGACCGTGTCGTAACAATCATTGGTAATGCCAATCCAGATGACAAGGTTCGTATCGTCACTCCTGCAGATATTCTTGCTGAGATGAGCTACTTCCTCAACTTGGCTGAAGGACTTGGCCGTGTAGATGATATCGACCACCTTGGAAACCGTCGTATCCGTGCGGTTGGTGAATTGCTTGCCAACCAAGTACGTCTTGGACTTTCTCGTATGGAACGTAATGTCCGTGAACGTATGTCTGTTCAGGACAATGAAGTCTTGACACCGCAACAAATTATCAACATCCGTCCTGTAACAGCTGCGGTGAAAGAATTCTTTGGTTCATCACAGTTGTCACAGTTCATGGACCAACACAACCCGCTTTCTGAGTTGTCTCACAAACGCCGTTTATCAGCCTTAGGGCCTGGTGGTTTGACACGTGACCGTGCTGGATATGAAGTTCGTGACGTGCATTACACTCACTATGGTCGTATGTGTCCAATCGAGACACCTGAAGGACCTAACATCGGTTTGATCAATAACTTGTCATCTTACGGACATTTGAACAAGTATGGTTTTGTTCAAACACCATACCGTAAAGTTGACCGTGAAACAGGCGTTGTTACGAACGAAATCGTTTGGTTGACAGCCGATGAAGAAGATGAATTTACTGTAGCACAGGCTAATTCTCGTCTGAACGAAGATGGAACCTTTGCTGAGAAGATTGTCATGGGACGTCACCAAGGGGTCAACCAAGAGTATCCAGCGAATATTGTTGACTACATGGACGTTTCACCAAAACAGGTAGTTGCCGTTGCGACAGCATGTATTCCTTTCTTGGAAAACGATGACTCCAACCGTGCCCTCATGGGAGCCAACATGCAACGTCAGGCTGTGCCATTGATCAATCCTCAAGCACCTTACGTTGGTACTGGTATGGAATACCAAGCAGCCCACGATTCAGGAGCTGCTGTGATTGCTCAGTATGATGGTAAAGTTACGTACGCAGATGCTGACAAGGTAGAAGTTCGTCGTGAAGATGGTTCATTGGACGTTTACCACATCCAAAAATTCCGTCGTTCAAACTCAGGTACTGCCTACAACCAACGCACTCTCGTAAAAGTTGGCGATGTCGTTGAAAAAGGCGATTTCATCGCTGACGGACCTTCTATGGAAAATGGAGAAATGGCGCTTGGACAAAACCCAATCGTTGCCTACATGACTTGGGAAGGTTACAACTTCGAGGATGCCGTTATCATGAGCGAACGCTTGGTCAAAGACGATGTCTACACATCTGTTCACCTTGAAGAATACGAATCAGAAACACGCGATACAAAGCTTGGGCCTGAAGAAATTACTCGTGAAATTCCAAACGTTGGTGAAGATGCCCTTAAAGACCTTGACGAAATGGGTATTATCCGTATCGGTGCTGAGGTTAAAGAAGGTGATATCCTTGTAGGTAAAGTAACACCTAAGGGTGAGAAGGACCTTTCAGCTGAAGAACGTCTCTTGCACGCTATCTTCGGAGATAAATCTCGTGAAGTGCGTGATACTTCTCTTCGTGTACCACACGGTGCCGATGGTGTCGTTCGTGATGTTAAGATCTTTACACGTGCAAATGGAGATGAGTTGCAATCAGGTGTCAATATGCTGGTTCGCGTCTACATCGCTCAAAAACGTAAGATCAAGGTCGGAGATAAGATGGCCGGACGTCACGGAAATAAAGGGGTTGTCTCTCGTATCGTTCCTGTAGAAGACATGCCTTACCTTCCAGATGGAACTCCAGTCGACATCATGTTGAACCCACTTGGGGTGCCATCACGTATGAATATCGGTCAGGTTATGGAGCTTCACCTTGGTATGGCGGCTCGTACTCTTGGTATCCACATTGCAACACCAGTCTTTGACGGAGCAAGTTCTGAAGATCTTTGGTCAACCGTTAAAGAAGCAGGTATGGATAGTGATGCCAAAACGATTCTTTACGATGGACGTACTGGAGAACCGTTTGATAACCGTGTTTCTGTTGGAGTCATGTACATGATCAAACTCCACCACATGGTTGATGATAAATTGCACGCGCGTTCAGTCGGACCTTACTCAACTGTTACCCAACAACCACTTGGAGGTAAAGCCCAGTTTGGTGGACAACGTTTCGGTGAGATGGAGGTTTGGGCTCTTGAAGCCTACGGTGCGTCAAATGTCCTTCAAGAAATCTTGACTTACAAGTCTGACGATATCAACGGACGTTTGAAAGCTTATGAAGCTATTACAAAAGGAAAACCAATTCCAAAACCAGGTGTTCCAGAATCCTTCCGAGTTCTTGTCAAAGAATTGCAATCTCTTGGTCTTGACATGCGTGTCCTAGACGAAGATGACCAAGAAGTGGAACTTCGCGACTTGGATGAAGGAATGGACGAAGATGTCATCCACGTAGATGACCTTGAAAAAGCCCGCGAAAAAGCAGCACAAGAGGCTAAAGCAGCCTTTGAAGCTGAAGAAGCTGAGAAAGCAACAAAAGCGGAAGCAACAGAAGAAACTGCTGAACAAGAATAGGCAGTTCACTTAGAATAGAAAGGGAAGAAATAGTGGTTGATGTAAATCGTTTTAAAAGTATGCAAATCACCCTAGCTTCTCCAAGTAAAGTCCGTTCATGGTCTTATGGAGAAGTCAAAAAACCTGAAACAATCAATTACCGTACCTTGAAACCAGAACGTGAAGGTCTCTTTGATGAAGTTATCTTTGGTCCTACAAAAGACTGGGAATGTGCTTGTGGTAAATATAAACGCATTCGTTACAGAGGGATTGTTTGTGACCGCTGTGGGGTTGAAGTAACGCGTACGAAAGTTCGTCGTGAGCGTATGGGACATATCGAATTGAAAGCTCCTGTATCTCACATCTGGTACTTCAAGGGGATTCCAAGCCGTATGGGCTTGACCCTTGATATGAGCCCTCGTGCCCTTGAGGAAGTGATCTACTTTGCGGCTTATGTGGTGATTGACCCTAAGGATACACCACTTGAGCACAAGTCTATCATGACAGAGCGCGAATACCGTGAGCGTTTGCGTGAGTATGGTTATGGATCATTCGTTGCCAAGATGGGTGCCGAAGCTATCCAAGACCTCTTGAAACAAGTAGATCTTGAAAAAGAAATTGCTGAACTCAAAGAAGAGTTGAAAACAGCGACTGGACAAAAACGTGTCAAAGCCATCCGTCGTTTGGATGTTTTGGATGCCTTTTACAAGTCTGGAAACAAACCTGAATGGATGATTCTCAACATCCTTCCAGTTATTCCACCAGATCTTCGTCCAATGTTGCAGTTGGATGGTGGCCGTTTTGCCTCATCTGACTTGAATGACCTTTACCGCCGTGTTATCAACCGTAACAACCGTTTGGCTCGTTTGCTTGAGTTGAATGCACCAGGTATCATCGTTCAAAATGAGAAGCGTATGCTTCAAGAAGCAGTTGACGCTTTGATTGACAATGGTCGTCGTGGTCGTCCGATCACAGGACCAGGTAGCCGTCCACTGAAATCTTTGAGCCACATGCTTAAAGGTAAACAAGGACGCTTCCGTCAAAACTTGCTCGGTAAACGTGTTGACTTCTCAGGACGTTCCGTTATCGCCGTTGGTCCAACTCTTAAGATGTACCAATGTGGTGTGCCACGTGAAATGGCGATCGAGCTCTTTAAACCATTCGTCATGCGTGAAATCGTCGCTCGTGATATCGTGCAAAACGTCAAAGCTGCTAAACGCTTGGTCGAACGCGGAGATGAGCGTATCTGGGATATTCTTGAAGAAGTGATTAAAGAACACCCAGTGCTTTTGAACCGCGCACCGACCCTTCACCGTTTGGGTATCCAAGCCTTCGAGCCAGTCTTGATTGATGGTAAGGCCCTTCGCTTGCACCCGCTTGTCTGTGAAGCCTACAATGCCGACTTTGACGGGGACCAAATGGCCATCCACGTACCGCTTTCAGAAGAAGCCCAAGCAGAAGCTCGTATCCTCATGCTAGCTGCTGAGCACATCTTGAACCCGAAAGATGGGAAACCGGTAGTTACTCCATCTCAGGACATGGTTTTGGGTAACTACTACTTGACCATGGAAGAAGCTGGTCGCGAAGGTGAAGGAATGGTCTTCAAAGACCGTGACGAAGCGGTTATGGCTCACCGCAATGGTTATGTTCACCTCCACTCACGTGTTGGTATCGCAACAGACAGCCTCAACAAGCCTTGGACAGAAGAGCAAAGACATAAGGTCTTGCTTACAACAGTTGGTAAAATTCTCTTCAACGATATCATGCCAGAGGGGCTACCATACTTGCAAGAACCAAACAATGCCAACTTGACAGAAGGCGTTCCAGCTAAATACTTCTTGCCACTTGGTGGAGATATCAAGGAAGCAATCAGTAAACTTGAACTTAACCCTCCATTCAAGAAGAAAAATCTTGGAAATATCATCGCTGAAATCTTCAAACGTTTCCGTACGACAGAAACTTCTGCCCTACTTGACCGTATGAAGAACCTCGGTTACCACCACTCAACTCTTGCAGGATTGACAGTGGGTATTGCCGATATCCCAGTCGTTGATGACAAGGCTGAAATCATTGAAGAATCACACAAACGTGTAGAACAAATCACCAAACAATTCCGTCGTGGTATGATTACAGACGACGAGCGTTACAATGCTGTTACAGCTGAATGGCGTGCTGCTCGTGAAAAATTGGAGAAACGTTTGATTGCCAACCAAGATCCTAAGAACCCAATCGTTATGATGATGGACTCTGGAGCCCGTGGTAACATCTCAAACTTCTCACAGCTTGCCGGTATGCGTGGTCTGATGGCTGCTCCGAACGGACGTATCATGGAATTGCCAATCCTTTCAAACTTCCGCGAAGGTTTGTCAGTACTCGAAATGTTCTTCTCAACTCACGGTGCCCGTAAAGGTATGACCGATACGGCCCTTAAGACAGCCGACTCAGGTTACTTGACTCGTCGTTTGGTTGACGTTGCCCAAGACGTTATCATCCGTGAGGACGACTGTGGAACAGACCGTGGTCTCTTGATCCGTTCTATCGCAGAAGGAAAAGAGATGATCGAGTCTCTCGAAGAGCGTCTCAATGGTCGTTACACTAAGAAAACTGTTAAACATCCAGAAACTGGTGCAGTTATTATCGGTCCAAATGAGTTGATTACAGAAGACAAGGCGCGTGAAATTGTCAATGCTGGTGTGGAAGAAGTGACTATCCGCTCTGTATTTACATGTAACACTCGTCACGGTGTCTGCCGTCACTGTTATGGTATCAACTTGGCGACTGGTGATGCGGTTGAAGTTGGTGAAGCAGTTGGAACAATCGCTGCCCAATCTATCGGGGAACCTGGTACACAGCTTACAATGCGTACCTTCCACACGGGTGGGGTTGCCTCAAATACCGATATCACTCAGGGTCTTCCTCGTGTCCAAGAAATCTTTGAAGCCCGCAATCCTAAAGGGGAAGCGGTTATCACAGAGGTTAAAGGACAAGTTACAGCTATCGAAGAAGATGCTTCAACTCGTACCAAGAAAGTCTTTGTTAAGGGCGAAACTGGTGAAGGCGAATATGTTGTTCCATTTACCGCTCGTATGCGTGTTGAAGTTGGGAACCAAGTAGCGCGTGGTGCTGCTCTGACAGAAGGTTCTATCCAACCAAAACGTCTCCTTGCAGTTCGTGATGTCTTGTCAGTTGAAACTTACCTTCTCGGTGAAGTACAAAAAGTTTACCGTAGCCAAGGGGTAGAAATCGGTGACAAACACATCGAGGTAATGGTTCGTCAAATGATTCGTAAAGTCCGTGTCATGGATCCAGGTGACACAGATCTTCTCATGGGTACCCTCATGGATATCAATGACTTTACAGATGCCAACAAAGATGTCCTTATCGCAGGTGGTGTTCCAGCGACAGGTCGCCCAGTCCTCATGGGAATTACCAAAGCCTCACTTGAAACCAACAGTTTCTTGTCAGCGGCTTCCTTCCAGGAAACAACTCGTGTCCTTACTGACGCGGCTATCCGTGGTAAGAAAGACCATCTCCTTGGACTTAAAGAAAATGTTATCATCGGTAAGATCATCCCAGCAGGTACTGGTATGGCTCGCTACCGTAACCTTGAACCACATGCTATCAACGAAGAAGAATACCTTAATCCTCCAGTAGAGGAAGAAGGAAACGAAGAAACAACAGAAGTAGTTGTGGATACTGCCGTTGAAACTGTGGAAGAAACAGTAGAATAAAAGAGAATGAGAGAGCCTTCGGGCTCTCTTTCGCTTTTCTGAAAACTTTCTCCATTTTTCCATGGAATGTGGTAAAATAAAAGAAAGAAGCTGACAAAGGAGACAGGTATGGAACAAACATTTTTTATCATTAAACCAGATGGTGTAAAAAGAGGACTAGTGGGTGAAGTGTTGAAACGTATCGAACAACGTGGATTTACAATTGAAAAATTGGAGTTGCGTACACAGCTTTCAGAAGAGTTAATTGACCAGCACTATCAGGACTTGGTTGGTCAAAGTTTTTACCCACCGATTCGTGAATTTATGACTTCAGGACCGGTTCTTGTAGGTATCATTTCTGATCCCGAAGTAATCGAAACTTGGCGGACCATGATGGGTGCAACTGATCCAGAAGAAGCTTTACCAGGAACTATTCGAGTTGATTTTGCAAAAGCTGCTGGAGAAAATGAGACTATCCAAAATGTTGTACATGGTTCAGATTCAGAAGAGTCAGCTAAGCGAGAAATTGCTCTTTGGTTTTAAGAGTTGATTGGCTCAATCAATCGGTTAAAAGCTCATTTGAATAGAAAGTATAGTCACATAAAAAAGAAAGGACTAACTTCGTCCTTTCTCATTCTTAGTTTTTCTTCAACCTACTACAGTAGATAAACATACTGAATAGCTACTGTCTTGACTCATTTAATTCTTAAAAATTGATAGAGTTGACAAATGGTAGAAAAAAGCTCTTTTTAATAAGTTAAGTATCAACTACAGTTACGATTAGCATTCGTTACTTAACCCACTCACCATTATAGTTTACGTAGTAACCATCTACTGTGGTATTAACAGCTAGAGCACCTGAACCATAGGCATAATACCATTTACCATTGATTTGGAACCAGCCTGTTTTCATATCTCCATTACTTGCATTTAGATAGTACCATATTGAACCATCTTTCACCCAACCTGTGGACATTGCACCTGATGAACGAAGATAGTACCAGTTATTACCAACATAAGCCCAACCTGTTGCCATTGCACCTGATGAACGGAGGTAGTACCACTTATTGCCAATTTGCTTCCAACCAGTTTGCATGATACCAGTTTCTGAATCTAGATAGTACCAAGCTGAACCATCATTTATCCAACCTACACGTCTTTCACCACCAAGATTCTTATTCCCAGAATTTCCTGTTTTTGCTAGGTAATACCAGTTAGATTGATCATAAAGCCAACCTGTCTTTAAATAATGATCTTGATCAAAGTAGTAGTATGCTAATTTAAGAACTTCGGGACCTTCCCAGCCTTCACCATGTTTTTTCCCAACGGTTAAGGAATATTTTAGCTCTAATTCTTGCCAACCAACAAACTCTTGTAGCACTCCATTTTCGTCAAAGTAGTACCACTCTGACTTTGGAAAACCTTCTAATCTGATACCATTTGGGTAAGGATCAATTGTACTACCTTTAGATGGAAACGGGATATATTGCCAGCCGACAACCATCTCTCCAGATAGAGAATCAAAATAATAGTACTTACCATCAATCACTCGCCAGTAGGTTTCTTTGAGGTTCCCCTTTTTGTAATAGGTTCTACCGTTTTCTTGGACAAACTGCCATCCTTCAGAATCATCTGCAAATACTGTACTGGTCCCTAGCAAACCAAAGAAAATTACTGTTAGTCCAGCTTGCATAGTTTTTTTCAAAAGTTTCATTTATATATACCTCCAATATTAAATCCATTCACCAGATGAAGCGAAATTATAAACTTTACCATCAATAGTTTGGCTACCTGTAACCATTGCTCCACTTGAATTGAGATAATACCAATTTCCTCCCACTTTTATCCAACCGGTTTTCATGTCTCCATTTTTATTATCTAAGTAATACCATCTGCCTCGTATATATTTCCAACCTGTTGCCATTGAACCAGAGTTTTCCAGATAATACCATTTCCCATTTACTTTTTGCCAATCTGTGAGCATCTTACCGGAGGCGTCTAGATAGTACCAAGTGTCATTTATCTTTTGCCAACCTGTTTGTTTCGTACTGTTCTTATAATAGTACCAAGTACCACCAATCAATTTCCAACCATCAATAGAATGCCCTCGAATAACAGAGTAGATGAAAGATAGAGCCTTCTCATTTAACTTGACAGCATAATTCATTTGTTCTGCCTCACTCCCATTGGTATGAACT
>NZ_VMLO01000055.1:0-8974 GCF_013276735.1 Streptococcus sp. 1559 | reverse complement strand
TCGTTATTGGGCGGTTACGATTTTCGAAGAGTATTAGAATTATAAAAAACGCATAATATCAGATGTAGATAATTTGATATTATGCGTTTTATCATGAAAAGATTTTCTAAATCATCTCCTCAAATTGATTTTTTCACAGTCTAAAATATTTGATAGATAAACTATGAATTGGAGTTATTCTGACTCCTTACGAAAGCTAAATAATCCAGCAGTTAGAGTTAACATTCCAAATAGGGTGGCGAGAATTGAGTGATTTTCTCCAGTATTTGGCAAAGTCTTAGCTACTTGTTTCGAAATAGTTTCAGTCTTAGTTGCTAACGACTCAGCTTGAGTTTTTGTACTACTTGCGTCATTTCCTTTTTGTTCAGTATTACTACTATTTACAACTGGAACAGGAGTTGTACTACCTCCGTTATCACGGCTTGCGGCAACTTTGAAGGTCATAGCATAGATACTGAAGTGATTGGTTTCAAAAGTAACCTTATCTGTATCTTGTTTGAACTTCAATGCCTGTAAAGTACCATCTGGAGCAACATAGTAAACATTTTCAACTGGCTTATCAGCAGAAAGACTTACTAGAACCATGCCATTTGGCTGGATAGCTTTACCATTCGCGTCATATAGATGAATGTCAAATGCCTTGTAGTCTTTTGATTCAAGTGAAGTCGGCTTGGTTTCTTCTACCTTGATATAGCTGACATTTTTGAGTGTTGCTTCTGAACCATGCACTTGAACGCTTCCAGCTTTGTTCGAAAGAACACGAGTATTGTTTGGGATGGCTGGATTAAGCGTAGGCGTTACGGGAGTTATCGGTGTTATTGGAGCAACTGGATTCACAGGTTGTTCAGTTGGTTTCTCTGGCTTAGCAGGTTGTGGTTGATCTGGAACAGCTGGTGCAACTGGTTTTGGTGTGTCAGGAACTACAGGTTTCTCGATTGGCTTTTCTGCTGGTTTCTCTGGCTTAGCAGGTTGTGGTTGCTCAGCTGGAACAGTAGGAACACTTGGTTGCTTGTCTGGCTTAGGTTGCTCACTTGGCTTAACTTCAGGTTTTACTTGCTCAGCTTGTTTTTCAGCAGGGTTCTTAAAGAAGAAAACATAAGTATCGTAGGTTTCACCAAATAGATTGTATGAATGAGTTTTAGTTTTCGCATCATAGCGATTTTTGTCCTCACTTGGGAATCCTGGATAATAGAGTTCTTCTAGTTTTTTATCCTTAGTTAATGTATAAACCTGGATATCCTCTTGTTTCTCTTTCGATTTGATACTCAAAGAGATTCCACCACCTTGGAGAGTTCGATTTGTTCCGTAAGTTGGATTTCCATTTTTATTAGGAACTTCATAGAAGATTGTATAAGCTTCGTAGTTCATTCCTTCCAACTCTGGAACTTTTACTCGAACAAGAGCAGGTTTAAGCCTACTGTCCATATCTCCAAATCCGCTACCTTTAAATTTTATCTCTTTACCATTTTCGAACATCGGATTATTGAAATTCGAATTAAAAGTATTTACTTTTATATGAGAGCCTGCATGAAGCAAGTCTGATTCAGCTGTCCACCAACCGTAAGATGTTTTTTCTACATTTTCAGCAGGAAGTGGAGCCGCAAGGTCGTTTGTTGTTAGAGTAGGACGACCTGTTCCGTTATTAAACCAACGTTTTGGCTGGTCGTTTCGATAAGGAAGCTTTGGCAATCCAGCATTTTCAGCTGGTTCTACTGGTTTAGCAGGTTGTGGTTGCTCTGCTGGTTTAACCTCTGGTTGAGGGTTTTCTGCTGGTTTTGGATTCGGAATTGGAGTTTTAACCGGCTTGTTCTCAGCTGGTTTCGGCTGCACAGTTGGTTCAACTGTCTCCGCTGGTTTCGAAACTTCAGCAGGTTTTTCCGTTTCCGCTGGTTGCGGATCTTTCGGTTTTTCTTCTACTGGTTTATTTTTAGTGTAAATAAAATAGTAGCGGAAAAGATTATCTCCTTTACCATTTTTGTAACCAGAACCACGCAAAGCATAGGCTGCATCATAACTAACTCTGACAACCTTTGGATCTGGATCAATATCTGGATGATCTGCAGCGGCTTTTACAACGTGGCTAAAAGTGTAGTCGGAGAATTTTTTTGCTGTTAGTATTCCATCTGCGCTATCTTTGTCATGTACGTTCCATGTAGAGCTAACTTCTGCTTGTTTTGGACTATCAATTCTTGATTCAGTAGTGTATCCATGTTTTTGGACAAGATCAGCATCTAAGAAATCTGCTTGGATTTCATATTTTCGAACGCTTATATCTGAGAATGCTGGCACGGCTCCAGGTTTTTCTGGGATTAGTCTATGGATCAGTTCATCCATATCAACTCCGTCAGCAGCCCAAAGCTTCTCATTAGCCTCAGCTATCAGTTTATTGTACTCTTCTTGAGTCTTAGCTGCTCCTTTCTTATAGGCTAAATCCTCTGCTACCATCTTCTTCATCTCTTTAGAATCTGTTATAGGTTGTTCTGGCTCAGGTGTTATGATTGGTAGACCTGGCTCGGGTAGCTGATTGGTTGGATCGACGTTGTATTTTTTCTCGATCTCAGCATTTTTCTTGTCCTCTGCGATAGCCTCATCTGTTCCGTTTGCAAGAATGTTGCCCTCGGTCGAAGGTTTTTCGACAGGAGCGGGCTCTTCTACTGGCTTTTCAGCAGGTTTTGAAACTTCTTTGTCTAGCTTTGGTTTTGGTTTAGCGATTGGGTCGAGCATACTGAAATCAACCCAGCTACCATTAGGTTTTGGTGCAGGTGTTGGTTGAGCAACATTAGGTTTAGCAGCAACATTTGGCTGCGGCGCAACGTTTTCCTCGGCACGCACCAAAGTTGGCACGGCAGCACTAAGAGTTACAGCAGAGAAAGTGACAATACCTAGTTTAGTTAGTTTATTCATAATTTTTCCTCCTTGGGAATGTAAAATTGCCTTTTTAGGCTTATAAAATAACAAAATCAACTTCCTTTCAAGACCACAAAAGCAAAATTTTGAGCCAACTCATTCTCTAAACATTTAATGTTCTTGATAGAAGCCTTAAATGAACCTTTATCCATTAACTGAACAATACAGCTATTACACTATTACATATCTTAATAATTTTTAAATTTTTTGTTACCATAAGCTCGCTAACTACTTTAGAGATAGGGAACTAAGTGTATCGCGTAACGACCGTTAAACGATACACAAAAAATACCAGTCTAATACAGGTTAAAAACACTGTTAAACTCGTATTTTTTAAATATTCATATTGTTGTTTTGACTGTTTCATCAAACGGTCGTTAATCGAAACAAATTTACAGCTTCATTCTACCATTTTTCCCTATTTTTAGCAATGATTTTCCGTTTTTTTTTGACGATTGTTCGCCACTTTATTGCGTTCTAACACTTTATATAGGGTTGATGTAGAAATTTGTTCAGCTTTTGCAATATTACGTATGCTTATATTTGAATGTAGATATTTGTTAAGTATCCGCTCCTCCTTTTCTTTTGAAATCCGTTTTGCTCCTAATCTAACACCATTTTCCTTAGCTTTTCGAAGTCCTTCTTTTGTGCGAAACCTCAGATTTTCCAGCTCATTTTCTGCCACAAAGCCTAAAATGACGCAAAGTAACCTGCCAATAAGAGAGTCTGTTTCTAGTTTTTCATGCAAACTGACTAGCTGAATATGATATTCATTAAATTGTTCAATAAGTTCTAGTAGCTTAAACATAGATCGAGTCAGTCTATCTAACTTATAGATAGTGAAAGTAACCTGCTTGCCATCTTTCGAAAAGTCAGAGGCCAGTTTTAAGGCTTTTGTAAGTTCAGGACGAGTGTTATTTGCACCAGATTCCTTTTCTATAAAAAGTTTATCGCAATGTTTGAGAGCTTCGATTTGCACTTTCAATCCTAGGTCTTGCTTATGAGTAGATACACGGGCGTAGCCTATGTTGATAGTCTTTTGAGACATAAAAATCCTCCTGTTATCTTGATACAGAGGGATATTTTACTATGAATTTTAAAATAAGAAAAGACTTCAATTTCATAATCCCTATGAACTACACCCCAAAAGCTAGATTATTCTATCTAACTTTTTAGGGTGTACATAGATAGGGAAGGTGTAATTATAGGAGTTTTACTTGTCTCTTTGTATTACCAAATAATCACGCGCTCTTCTGGTGAACGCCACATTCCGTCACCTTCTTTGACATCATAGGTTGTAAAGAAATCATCGAAGTTTGGCACTTGTACATTGACACGAAGTTTGGCTGGCGCGTGCACATCGACACTAGCCAAAAGTTTCATAAATTCTGGACGACCTTTCATGCGCCAGATGCGACCGAAGTTGTAGAAGAACTCTTCTGCTGAGAAGTCTGCTTCTCTCTTAGCTGCTTCAAGCGCTGCTGCGATTCCTCCCAAGTCAGCCACGTTTTCTGATACAGTCAATTTACCGTTAATGGTTGCTCCATAAGAATCCTGTCCATCAAATTGGTCAATGACTTTTTGTGTTTTCTCCTTGAAGGCAGCATAGTCGCTCTCTGTCCACCAATCCTTGAGGCTACCATTTTCGTCAAAGGAAGCTCCGTTGGTATCAAAGGCGTGGGAAATTTCATGAGCAATAACCGCCCCAATACCACCGTAATTAGCAGAAGATGACTGATGCAAGTCATAGAAAGGTGCCTGTAAAATAGCCGCTGGGAAGACAATCAGATTCTTCTGTGGATTGTAGTAGGCATTGACCATGTGAGCAGGCATGCCCCATTCCTTGTAGTCTACAGGTTGGTTCCACTTGCTCCAACTGTGTTTGATTTCCACACGCGCAAAGGCTAGAGCATTGTCAAAAAGACTAGCAGTCTCATCCACTACCTTGTCTTTGTAGCGTGCTGGCAATTCTTCTGGATAACCGATATAAGGCTTGATGACATTGAGTTTGACGATGGCCTTGTCACGAGTTTCAGGAGTCAGCCAGTCATTCTTAGCCAAGCGTTCCTTATAGACATCAATCATGGTTGCCACTTTTTTCTCCACGTCCGCCTTAGCTTCTGGAGAGAATTTTTCATGGGCATACCAAAGACCTAAGGCTTGTTTGAAAGGACCTTGTGCTAGTTGATAAGCTGCCTTGACCTTGTCTTTGGCTTCTGGAACTCCTGAAAGCGCACGGCTATAGGCACCTGACAAGACACGGATTTCTTCTGTTAAATAGCTGGTTGAAAGATTGACTACACTTAAAATTAAGTTTGCTTTGAGAAGAGGCCATGCCTCTTCACTATAGAATTGATCTGCTGCTTGCCAGAAACGTTCCTCGTCTACAATAACCTTGTCTGGTACTTGTCCAAGAACAGCTTGGAAGAAGTCATTCAAAGGTAGGGCAGGCGCGAATTTCTTGAAATCTTCGTAAGAATATGGATGGTAGAGTTTGGCATATTCTGAACTTTCTTCATTAGAGAGCACCACTGCCGCAACTCGACGGTCCAATTCAAGTCTTTTTTCTAGCAAGTCTTCAATTTCTTCATCAGAGAAATCATAAGCCTTGAGGAGATTTGCGCTGCTTTCTTTCCAAAGAGTCAAGAGCTCTTCGCGCTGAGGATGTTCTTCTGCATAGTAGGTCGTATCTGGCAGGATCGTGCTTGGAGCGCTAGCCCATAGAACATTAATTCTAGCATCCATAAAGTCTGGCGATACACCAAAAGGAAGGAAGTTTGGTTTTCCTGCAAGCTCAAACTCTGCTAGTTTAGCTGTAAAATCCGCAAAAGTCTCCAACTCTTGGAATTCTTTAAGGAGTGGTAAGACAGGTGTGATACCGTCAGCTTCTCTCTTGTCAAAATCACGAACTAGGCGGTGGTATTTGACAAAGTTTGCCAAGATAGCATCCTCAGGCACCTCTTCACCTGCTAACCACTTGTCTGTTGTCGCCAGCATCAAGTCTTCAATTTCCTGATCTAAATCAACAAAACCTCCTGTTTGAGACTTATCTGCTGGGATTTCAGCTGTCTGTTGCCATTCTCCATTGATAGCATCATAAAAATCATCTTGATAACGTGTCATCTTGTTCTCGCTTTCATTTGTATTTGTATTTGTCTTTATCTTAACAAAAATCACTAGGGAATGCAATTAAAAATGAACTTTCCTTTTCTATCATTTTTCAGTTATTATTTCAATTTTTTAAAAATTCACAAAAAAATTAATTGTCTGAAAAATGAATTGACAAAAAATATATAAAATGATAAAATTCTATCTATCTCATAGCTTTGCTACTTGAAATTTAAATATTAGGAGGTAGATTTTATGCTTAAGCAAAAACGTGTTCATTCTGTAAGTATTGCAGGAATCGCAGTAGAAGGATAGTAATACTTTCTTCACCGAGGCTGGTAACTAGACTTTCTCTAGTTACCTTTTCTTTTAATTGATATAAGGAGATATAATGGATCTACTAAAAGCTCGTCCAAAACTAAAAAAGGCTTACCCAGTAGTATATAAAGACGGATCGGTCTATATAGGTGGGGTTGGAGAAATTATAGAATATGAAGACCCTAGCGGAGCTATTGAATACATGCTCAAAAAAATGGATGGAATTAATACCGTCGAAAAAATCATAAGAGAAGTTTCAGAAACCTACAGTGAACTATCACCATCTGATGTAATGGAAGCTATTGATGAAATCAGTAAAGAACGATTTATCGAGGATTTAAATCTTACTGGTTCTAAAATATTATCCAAGTATGAATTAGAACGTTATCACAGAAACATCAACTTTTTTTCATCTTACGCAACTTTAAGTGAAAATAAATATATTTCTCAAAAAAAATTAATTGATTCAAAAATTGGAATTATTGGATTAGGCGGATTAGGCTCTCACATTATATATGACTTAGCTGGCTTAGGTATAGGAGAAATAAAAGCTGTTGAATTTGATGTCGTTGATATATCTAATTTAAATAGACAAATTTTATATAACTTTGATGATATAGGAAAGAGTAAAGCAAGTATAGCAAAACAACGCATCTATGAATTTAATCCTCAAATAAAATTTACTGTTGAGGAAAAGAAAATCAATTCATCTGAAGATGTTGTTGAATCATTCCGAGGATTCGACTGCTTAATACTAGTTGCGGATAGACCTAAAATCAAACTAGCAAGATGGGTAAATGAAGCTATAGTAAAGCTGAATATTCCTTTATTTTGTGCAGGTTTAGAAGCGCAACGAGCCCTGCAATATACTATTATCCCCAAAATATCTGGATGCATAGATTGTTGGAGAAATACTATCCAAAAAGAACACCCTATTTCTCACCTAATCCTTGAAGAAAGAACTCGTTTAAATTTAGTTGGTGACAATACTGCCATAGCTCCTCTAGTATCTGTAGCAACTGGTATCATTTGTTCAGAAGTTACAAAATATATCACTGGTATCGGTGAATTAACTACTGTAGGCCAATTAAAATCTATAGATATGAATACAATGACTACAAAAATAGCCGAGCATTGGCATATAGATCCCAATTGTATAACCTGTCGTGGAGGTAATATTATTGAATAGAAATTACAAAATATTGTGGCTAACATTTCTTGTATCCAACTTTGGTGATTGGCTAAGAAAATTAGCTCTACCTTTGCTAGTATTTGAGAAAACAGGATCTCCATTTCATATGGCTACTCTATACGGTATTTCATTTTTACCATGGATTTTATTTTCTCTAGTAGGAGGTATATTAGCAGATAAATTCAAAAAAGTATATATCATTTCAATATGTCATTTAATCTCATTAGTCATTCTAAGTTTGCTAATAATATCTTTTAAAAATGATAATATACTCTTACTCTTAATTTATATTTTAACCTTCCTGCTCTCCTCTACAGAGCCATTAGTCCACCCAGCATTTCAAAGCTTGTTACCACAGATTGTAACAGACAATCAGCTATCAAAAGCCAATTCAGGAATCCAACTTATTGACAATACATTAAATCTTATTGGTCCTATGATTAGTGGATCTGTTCTATTACTTATTAATCCAGCTAAAGTTTTATGGGTCAATGCTCTTACCTTTTTAATTGCCAGCCTATTAATTCTCTGCATAAAAACTCCAGAAAATACACTAGTAAATATCTCTAAAAAAGAGAGTCTTTCTAAAACAATATCTATTGGTTTGCACTATGTAAAAAATGATAAAATCATCCTAAGTGGAGCTATTCTTTTTTTTGGAACAAACTTTGGTATTCATATATTTCAGGCCAACTTAGTTTACTATATTACAGATGTTCTAGGCTATACCTCCTTTCACTATGGATTAATACTCTCAATAGCTGGTGTAGGAGCTATATTAGGTGCTATTCTTGCCCCTGAATTAATTAAAAAGTTTAGATATGGAAAAATCCTCTCCATCAGTACAATGCTAGCTGGTCTATCTACTATGTTGCTATCAATTAACACAAACTATATATATATGGGAGTATTTTTAGGTTTGAGTAATATGTTTGGCAATATCAATGCCATTACATATTTTACGTTACGACAAAAAGTTGTCAAAAAAGAAATGTTGGGACGTGTTGTTAGTATTACTAGAATGATCTCATTTGCTTCTATCCCCTTAGGAGCATACCTTGGAGGGATACTTGTTTCACATAACTTAACTATCATAAGTATTCTAATATTAGCAGGTACTATAAGATTTCTTGCAGGGGGATTTAGTTACTTTAGTCCATTAACCAAAAGTAAAAACTATTGATGTTTAAAGTGTGATATACTGATTCAAAATAATTCATCAAAGAATCGCTCATACTCAACAAAAATCAAAGGGTAAACTAAGGGGTTATCCATGGATAGATTAAAACACTTTTTGAAGTACAGATAGTAAATCTAATTAAAGAATCTTTAAAATCATAAAAACGCATAATATCAGGTGTATAAACCTTGAGATTATGCGTTTTATTAGACCTCCTACTAAATATATAGCAAAATAGAGTTAGTTGGAGCGTAAGCGCGTCATAACAA
>NZ_VMLO01000054.1:0-15698 GCF_013276735.1 Streptococcus sp. 1559 | reverse complement strand
GTCAGAGTCTCTGCTGTTTACCTGACTTCTGATTTGTTAGCTTTCCCTTCCATTCTGTTCGTCAGTGCAGTTAGCCTGCCTTTAGTCGTCTCTTCATATCTTGCCTGAGAGCTTCTGACTCCAGCCAAGTCATTCTTTATCTGACCGAGAGCTTGAACTTGTTTGGAAATGTCAATTTTAAGTTGCCTTTGCTTGGAGCTTATATCATTGGTAACTGTCTGCTTTAGAAGATTCAAATCACCCGACAAAGCCGTCTGAGCACTCCTAGTCTGCGACTTAAACGCTTCAAGTCTAGCAACAGAATCCAGCCCAATCTGCTTGGCTTCCTGAGCAAGAGAGCTACTTGCGCCAGCTTGTCTCAAAGCTTCCTCAGCCTTGCGCCTTGATTCTCGTAAAGGTTCATCATGAAAGCTATTGAAACGCTGATTGATAGTGTCAGACACTTCTTGCTTGACTTCTTCCGCCTTAGCCTTGGCAAGTTCTACTTGATCGTTAAAGTCCTTTTTGATTTTGTCGACCTTTTGGTCAAAATCTTTATCTGCTGCTTCAATCTGCGCTTGGATTTTCGCTTCAAAGCCATCTTGTTGCTTAATCTGCTTGGTAATCGTACCCTCGTAAGAATACTGCGTATCATTTCCAGCTTTACTATCTGCGCTGATACGACCTCTTAGACCACCTTTGAAAGTAAAGCTCTGACTTAAGACAGGAACTTTAAAGGTTTCTTTCTTGTTGGTCTGAATGGTTACCCACTGCCCAACCTCAAGCAGTAAATGCCCTTGGTAGTTGAGATTATACGAATAGTAAGTCAGGTTTTTCAGCTTGTAATACAGGTCGTTTAAGGCGCTCTGGGTCATGAAGACATTGTCTAGTTCCAAAGACCGACCTGTCTTCATACCAACCGTAAGAGGCTTCTTATCTGTCTTACAAGTAATACCAGCTATCTGATACTCAATCTCACTCTTGGTTAAACCATGTAGGAAGTAACTGTCTGCGTTTATCGTGATATTTGACTCAGTTAAATCACGGATTTCCATCTTCCCTTCTCGGTTGAAGAAACAAGACATCCCTATCATCTGAGTCATAGCGCTCAGCATATCCCTAAATGAAAGTTTCTTTCCTTCAGGAACTTGCTCGACATGGTAACGCATCGCGCTGATTCCGAAATAGTCATTCGCTAACTCAATGCCTGTTTTCAGGCAGATTTCCTGAATAACCTCTCGTACTTCAGCTGGGAAATGCAAATCTGTCACATACTCACGATTGAGCTTAAACATACCATCCATAAGTTCAAGTGTGGTTGTGTTGCGGTTTCGGTCAATCTCAATATCGTTGATGAAGTATTCCCCCATCTTGACCCACTGGTAGGTATCCCCAACCAGTAGACCAATCTCAGGGTGCAGGGTATCCAGCTTATTGAACGTGGTAATGATACTGGTAAAGGTAATTTTACCGCTACCAGCGCAGGTTCCACCAGGCTTATAAGTATCGCCCTTGATGTAGCCATACTCAAAACTAGCCTCTTTGATATCCCGTGAAGTATAATCACCAACACGAATAGTCAGCGTCCTTTCCTTGGCAAACATGGCTCTGTCAAATTGTCGTCTGGTTAAAGCATCCATTTTCTTACCTCTCTACCAGATTAAATTTAGCGCCAGACCAAGGTTTAAACTTCTCAGTAAAGCTATAGCTAGGAGCTGTCCTATCACCGACGTAGAAAGTTTTTGTGACTTGCCCATCCATGGGGTCTGAATAAGATACCTCAAAAAATTCAGATGATACAGCATGTAAAAGCTGACTCATTTCTTCCTGAGTCAGCATGCCCCATTCACAGTCTAGTTTTCGCTTAGTCGTGATACGGTCACGCACCATGTCGCCATTGGCATTACGCCCTGTTTCTCCATCGATATCTTGAATACCGACCTGAAAATATTTGGGAGGCTTCACAGCCACCCCATTGATTCTCAATTGTGCCATTTAACCTCCTAAATCTTGAGCAAGGTTTGACCTGCTCGTTCATGTTCCTTGTTAATTTCTTGGATAGCTACCCGTCCGAACTCATGGCCTGCGATTTGGATAACGATGTCGCCAGCCGGTAATGAATAACCTGTAGGTACATTATTAGCAGGCATTCTTTCAGCCAGTTTTTGAGCCAAGATAGAAATCCATCCTGTATTCCGTTCAAGAGGCATTACCGCTTCTTGACCAGCTTCTCCGACCCCAATGATGCTAGGAGAGTTGAATACACCGCCTCGTGCATACCAATCTACAGAGAATGATGGAATTCTAGGAGGCATCAAGCTGAAGCTACCAGATATATTAAAGTGAGGGAGTTTGATTTTTGGTAAGCTCCAATCAAAGTTAAAGAAGCTTTTTAGTTTATCGATACCACTTTTAACGATGTTTTTAGCATTATCCATTGCATCATTAAACAGATTCTTGAACCAGTTGGGGATTTCTTTCAAGGCATCTTGCATATTTTTCCATCTATCACCAAACCAAGAACCGATTTTTTGGAAAGGATTCTGAGTTTTCTTTTTTGCACTCTCAAATTTCTCGCCAAACCATGTATCAGCTTCTTTTACTCCATCTTTGATATCTTTCCATCTATCACCAAACCAAGAGCCAACTTTTTCAAAAGCTGAGTTCACTTTACCCCTACCGGACTTGAATTTATCACCTAACCAAGTGTTTGCTTCGGCAAGCGCATCTTTAGATTCGTTCCAACGGTCACCAAACCAAGAGCCCAACTTGCTAAATGTATTGCTTATTGCATCCCATCCTTGCTGGAACTTCTCGCCAAACCATTGACCTATTGGCTCAAAGATTTCTTGGAGTTTCGTCCATAGACCGCTGAAAAATTCGCCGATAGCTTGACAAATACCACTGATAAAATCACATAGTCCTTGCCATGCTGTTTTAGCAAACTCAACAACAGTGTCCCAGTTTTGGTAAAGCAAGACACCAATAGCAATTAAGGCTGCAATTGCTGCAATAACTAAAGTTATCGGACTGGTCAATACCGCAATAGCCCCATTGAGTGCCCATGTTGCAGCTGCTGCAACTCCTGCTGCAATCGATTGAGCGATCTCTGCCGCTGCTGCAAGTCCCATTTGTGCTGCATGAACACCCCAAGCTAGCGCTGATTTACCAAGTTCTAAAGCGGTTTTTCCTAACTCGGCAATCAATTTACCTGAATTGACTACAAAGTCTTTTGCATACAATGCATTCAAATAGATGGTTTCTCCGAAGCTGACCAATTTATCAAATGTCAAAGCTTTTAAAGCTAGTCCAAGATCTTTAATTCCGCTAACAATAAATGAAACCTTACCACTTAATAATTCGAATGCTCCTGCAAGTCCTCCAGCTTGTTCCGCCCAAGACAAGAACTTAATTCCTTGCCACACGGTTGCAAGCGTACCAATCGCATTAGCGATCGTGGAGATAATCTCTTTATTTTCTTTACACCAATCTGAAAAAGCAGTAAAACCATCAGCTACTAGCTTGATTGTATCAGCTAGTAACTTCAATGCCTCTAGTATGATACCACCTACTAAATCAGCGACAGTTTCAATACTTATACCGAATGTGTTAGACAAGAACTCTGCAAAAGGCTTCCAACTTCCTTCCCAAAGTATTTGAATAATATCAATTAGTCCGTTAAAAGCATTAGCAATAGAGTCAATAGCAGGGGCTACATGTTCATCATAAACACGACTTAAGCCATCGCCAAACTTATCAACAACACTCTCAATAGTTTCAAATATCGGAGCTACAATGTCCAAAAGACTTTGAAGCATTGATGAAATTTTAGGAGCGCTTGTCACAACGACTTTTTCAAAACCTTTAAACAAACTTCCTGCTAGTTTGCTACCGACTTCAACAATGGTAGATGTCAAGCTTAATAGAGTTGACACAATAGCGCTACCGATACGAACCGCACCGGTTGAGGTAATGACGTCGTAGAAAGCACTAGAAAAGGCCTGAGCGATGTTTCCTACAGCCTCTGCAATGTTACCAATATTATCAAACAAAGCGACTAGCGTCCTGGTAATGCGTTCTTTTTGCCTTCCAAGACCATTTGCAATACTTTCGGCAAGGAAAACACCGATACCTAGACCGATAGTAGCTATTGAGCCTGTCACTTGCCCTAAAGCATAAGCGATTTTCTCAGCCATTCGGTTAAAGGCATTCACAACTCTTGGATCAGTAGCGATTTCTCCCATTGTCTTAGCTATTTGGTCTAAGGCGGTCTTAATGCGTTCAATACCTTCTGGTCTAAATGCTGCATCAAAACCTTTCTTGAAGAGGTCAAACAACCCTTTGAGCTTATCTCCAAGTCCATCAAAAATGCTCTTGAACTGGTTGTCCATGTCGGTCAACTCGACTTCTGGCAAGATGTCTTTGAAAGGTCCGCCACCGCCTCCCTTTCCTTTACCACCTTTGCCACCGCCAGAACCGCCTGCATCATCGTCTTTTGGTTTTTGTAAGATGTTAATCTCATCAAATCCCAAAAGACCTAGCAACTCTTTAGCGGCCTTCTTAGCGTTTTTGGCTGAGTCTCCAAGATTATCAGCAAGTCCTCCTGCTGAATCTCCAGCGTCGTCTACTGCATCAGCAAGATCTCCTGCACCTCCTGCAGCATCCTTCATGGCGTTACCCATGTCTCCAACCGCTCCACCAACACCATCTTTCACTGTTGCTTTCTTGTTGAACATCAAAGCGATAAACTCAGCGAGTTTAGCCGTCACGTTCTTCAAAACCATAGCAAAAGAGTTCAAGACAGGCATAATGGCATTGATAATCGGCAACATAGAGTTACCAAGGTTCAATGCTGCGTCCTTCATCAGCGACTTAAACAGGCTGATACGACCATTTACAGAATTAGACAAGGTATTCCCATACTTAGCTGTAGCCTGCTCCAGGATAGCCATTAGGCGGATTTGTTGCTGGGTTTGGTAATCCAACTGTTGCCAGCTCTGTCCGTTTGCGAACTTCTTAAAGGCTTCAGTGGATTCAATCATAGCCACGTTGACGTTGATTCCTAGGTCTTCTCAATAATGTTATCGCATGGCTTTTTATCCATACTTCTTACAATTTCTTGTAAGTTCGGCATATATTTTCACCTACAACCGAATTGTCTAGGTGCTCACCACTCGTGGGGATATTTTATTCTATACTTTTTGACAAAACAAAAAGCACAGGTTCAATCCCTATGCTCTACGGTGACCAAGCCTTTTTAATTGCTTAGTTTACCTCGGTATCGTCATGTTTTAATTACTTAAAATTTAGAGTTTTACCGATTTTGGTAAGTTCTTAATCCGCCTATTTCTAAGCGGTGCGACAAAAGTCTATCGCTTCGGTGTTCCCTAGTAGACCTGAGCGAATCCGCTCCATAACATCTGTAATGCTACGCCCTGAGCCTTCAGCAACCACTGCCGATGTCTGCAACATCTTAGCAGTATAAGCGCTTAGCTTGTTGGTGTCTTTGATAAATCCAGAAAATAAGTTTGAGTAGACTGCACCATAGTTAGTAGCCTCGCCCACACCCATATTCATGGCATTAGCGTTATCGTTAACCCATTTTAAGAAAGATTGCGAACTCTCGCCCATCTGTCGCTTGATTTGGTTCATAGCCGCTGATACTTCAAGAGCTGTCTGCGTTGAATACATCCCAACATCAAGCAATTTCTTACCAAGGATTGCAAAACCAGCGAACTTAGCTAGCTTACCAAACGCACTACCGATAGAATTCGACTGTTCACGAACTTTGGCAGTGGCATTCTTCACTTGGTCAGATGTTCCCTTGACCTGATTCTCGACTTCTTTCATCTTCTTCCTGAAAGGCGCTATCTCAGCGTCAATCATGACTTTCAATTCGTCAAGAGTTGCCATTCATTTCCTCCTTCCTTTTGCGATTGTGTCTTTCTGCAAAATCACGCATCCGTTCCTTATGCAACAAAAGCGCTTGTCTCTGTCGTTCCTGTTCTACTGCTTGTTGTTCTTCTACAAACAACTCAGGCGCATATTCCCAGAACTCAAAGACCTTGGCATCTTTGGATAACAATAAAGAAACGTGATTGGAAATCATCTGCGAAAGTCTGTACGAGTCAATAATCTTCTCTTTACGCTCTTGGATTTTGACACGGTTGTAGCTTTCAATCATTTCCCTGATTTCAAGCACCGTTAAATCCCAAAAATCAAGAGGCTTACCCCCGATGTCCAAAAACATAGGATAAAGCCTCTCAATAATCTGCGTTACCGTTAAGATTACTCGACTACTGTCATTTTCTTCTTGGAAGTTTTCTTGTCCTTGCTTCCTCGTGGAGTAAAACCCGACACTTCAAAGAGTGGCATTAAAACCTCTGTCATGAAGGTTGTTTGGTCTCCACCATTATCCACGTATTCATCGTATAGATCGTAGACATCCTCAAGAGAATACCCATTCTCATACTTTTGCAAAGCTCCATGAATCAAGAGCAATACAACTTTTAAAGGAGGCAAAGGAAACTCTTCGCCAGCTTCAGGCATGAAGATTTTCAGTAAGTTCATACCGATTTTTTCTTCAACTTTTGCTGCTTGATGAGATGAAAGTCGTAGTTTTAACTCTTTCTCATCGCTAATCTTCCAAATTGAGTAAGGTAACGCCATTTAATTAACCTCCAAGACCGTCTGTAAATTCCAATTCTGACTGCAATGCAATCTTAAGTGTGAACTCGATAACGGCATTGACACCGCCACCGCCCAGTTTAACAGATACTTGGCCTTCAAAATTGACCTTAGTACCGTCTGGATAAGCTTGTTCAAAGTAGAGTTTCTTCTTGTCGTCTGCTGCCTTACGCAATACACGGTAAGGAGCAGTTTCGCTTGAATTGTTATAAGAGAACTTGTATTCCAATTCCCCTGCATCACCAATACCAAATTCGTACTTCTTAACTTTATCTTCAAGAGTAGTGTTCTCTACTTTTTCAGGTTCGATACCAAACTCTGGTACTTCTTTCAATCCAACAAGCTTAGTATAGCTACCTTTGGTTTCGCTATAAGAAAGCGTAATTCCGTTTGCTAACATGTTTAATTCTCCATTCTAAATTGAAAAACAAGCTCTGAGTGTAAGTCAACGACACCTTCAAAACGCATGACCTTATGTCTCAAATAAGACGGGTCTGGCACGTCTTGGCAGTCGGTTCTTCGCAAACCTAAAGACTCAAAAATCTGATTGATTTTAACAGCTAACTCACTAGTGCTTGTATCATCAAAGATATCCACCTTGTAGCGGATAGAGGATTTTTGTTCCTGGTCATCAAACCAATCACCCGGCTTGTTTTGTTCTTCCAAAAAAATAACGACTGGAAAAGTCTCCCAATCGCTAGGATAAGTATCAGTCACATTATCTGCAACCTTTTGCAATTCTTTATAAATAACAGGCTTGATATTAATCATTTTATTTGTTCTCTTATCTTTCTACGGACATAATCCGAAATATTCTTAGACACACGCTCTTGATTGTCTCTCAAAGCTGGATAAAGATAAGGCTGAGCAGGTTGACCATACATCTTGTAGAACTCCCCAATCTTTTGAAAGTGGTAAGGCCCTACATTGATTTGGTCTTCATGCACATACCACGGACTAGACCTGTAAGACACGCTGACCTCTGGCGATATACCCGAATGACTAGCCTGACCCTTGGGTCCTGTTCCAAACTCAACATAAGGAGCATAGTGTAGATTTGTGTAAACCTCACCTATAGCCTTATCTCCGTCCATTTTAACCCTAGTCTTGATACTGTTTCTAAGTTCTCCATTGTTGCCTGGTGCTAGTCTTTTAGCATCAGCTTGGACAACCTTTATAGCAGCATTGTGTACCGCACGTAAGACGATATCCTCGCCAGTTTTTTTACTAGCCAATCGTCTACATTTAGCTATGAGCCTATCTGCCCCTCGTAGCTCTGACACGCTCTAACTCCAAAACTTGATGATATGTGTAGACCTTTTTAGAGATAACCCTGTGAGTCACTTCCGTCGGGCTATCGATACACACACCATCTTTCACTTTGATAGTAGCTGACTTGTTGGCATTTGCGTTCAAAATGTCGTTGACACGCTCACCATACAATTCAGATTGTAGTTTACTACCAGCTGGCCACAATTCAAGGCGGACTGTCTCAGCTTCCTTGGCATACCCTTCTTTTGCGACACCTTCCTCTGTGACAGTCTTTTCAAACCGTCGCATTGGATAAGGTTTCAGTCTACTCTGCTTCAAAAACATGGCCTGCCACCCTTGCTAATCTGTGCATGCGTATACGCTGTAAAAGACCCGTAGACAGGCCGTTTTCTCCGTAGACTACTGCTATACCACCCTCGGTTCTGGAATGCTCTCCTTCCGCTCCTGAGCGATTGTGGAGCTCGATAGCGACCTCAGGTATTAAGAGGCTTAAAGCAGGTGTCAAAGATGTGCGGTTAGTCTCTGATAAGATAAGATTTGTAGCCCTCGTTTGGAGCAACATGAGAAGCTGAGTATCTTCTTCGCCTGTTAATTTCTTCAGCAACTCTATAGACATATCAATCCTCTTCTAAAAACTCAGGCTCAGGGAGAATTTCCTCAAGAACGTCTGAGATAGCGACACCATTGCTGGCGAAATTATCTGCCAGCTCGGCATAGCGCTCCTCAGTAATCTCAAGTTCCTCCCCTGCCAGTCGTTTCACATTTAATTCCCAATCATAGAAATCTTGTTTGACTTTAAATTTCACTTTTTAAATCCTCCAACACCTCTACAATTTCAGCTTTTGATAACTTATAGGCACCAGTTATGCCAGCTTCTTTAGCTAGATTCTTCAACTCTTCTAAAGTCTTATTTTCTAAATCAGAATACTGGCCAGCTTGCTCCTCTTGGATATAATGACGTCGTAGCAATAAGCTCATATCATCACCTCTTACTCACCGAATTTTACAACTCGTGTAGGGTCGTATAGGTAAACACCATAGTGTTTGTCACCAGTGATAACCGTTGTCTTTTTAAGGATGTCACGGTCTGTTTCGATAGCCACATCACGTTTTAGCATGATAACAAACGCACCATATTTGTTGGCATCGTCTGTCTGAGTTTGGCTAGGAGAGACTTTGACGATAAATCCTTTACCTTCATCAACTTTTTTAGAACGGACGATTTGCACACCGGCAACTTCACCAAAGGTTCCAGAAACAACCATATCTGCACCAAGCTCTGAACCTTTAGTCCATTCTTTTGCTACGTCAGTTTTTAGCTTGATAGCATCTTTAGGGTTGATGATAGCAACATACTGTGCATCTTCTTCATCCTCAAAAATATCAAGAGCCTTATCAATTGCCTCAAGAGTTGTAGGAGTTTCTGTAATATGTTGTGTTGCAGTTTTAGCAACTTCTACAAGATCGTTATCAATCTTATTAGCAATAGCCAAACCTAGTTGGTAAGCCGCTTGACCTAGTGGGTCGCCATGAGCTGACAAAAGAGTTTCATCGGTAATTTCATAACCTTTACCAGCCTTTTTGATGGTCATAGTGGTCTTTTTAGTAGTCAATTGGTCTAGTGGAATAGCTTGACCTTCTCCGACCTCAGTCGCATCTCCTGCATACTCCCATGCTGGAACTGTTAGAGTGCTCCCTGGCTGTCCTTGGAGTGCTGTTTCCACATAAGCAAGTGGAGTAAATTTAATCAATTTAGGTAGTTTAGCGGAAACCATGTCCGCCATCACTTCTGGGTTAACCATAGTGGCTAGTTTAGTTTGTCCTGCTGTCATTTATTTTAACCTTTCAATTTCTTATAGAGTTCTGGGTTCTTTTGATAGAGTTCATTTCGACTCTGATAACCCATGCGAGCAAATTCTTCTTTTGTGATACCGTCACTATCGACTGGTGCTTGCTTCATTGGAGCTCCGCCTTTTAGCTTTTCTTGTACGCCTTTTTGCACGGCTTGTTCCCATGATTTCTGCAATACAGCGACAGACTGCGATACCGTCTCTGCGCTTGTCAAATCAACTACATTCACTAACTCAACAGGTAAGTCACGTTCACTTAGCATTGCTTTAGCTTCTGCGGTCAATTCCTTGCGAGCAATAGCCTTTTCACGGTCAGCTAGTTCTTGCTCACGCTGATCCAACTGATATTTCTGTTTTTCATCAGCGTTCATCTTGGCAAGTTTCTTAGCTTCGTTTTCCTTGGCTTCTTGCTCAGCTTCCCATTTAGAGCGTTCGGCAGATAGCATCTTACCGATTTCAGCACGAGTGAAAGTTCGTTCGTGCTTTTCTTCCTGCACTGTATCAACATTTTCTTGAGTGTCGACAGTCTCAGTTGATTCAGTAGATACAGTTGCATTGATTTCTTCTGACATAATTGTCCTCCAGCGATTACGTCGCCACTCGATAATCTCGTTTTACGTCCGGCGACGGAACAGTACAGCTTTTAATGTCATCGGTACAGTTTGGACAATATTAAAACCGTACAGGATTCCATACGGTTAGAGCATTAGAAAACCGCCTCGATTTCGATGCGGTTAGGTTATTTATTTTTCAGTTGTTTCAGTTTCTTTCTGTATTCAATTCCGACTTTTAGAGTTGAAATTACTGCTGAGATTACTTCGAATAATTTAATTATTACGAACAAAATTAATGCAAAAAATATAATCCAACCCAATAAAATTGATACTAAATCCCAGATGAACATATCTTACTCCTCTACTTTTTCATATGTTTCTTTAAAGATGTCAGGTTTGCATGGATAGTACTCGCCCTGAACTCCTTTAATAATGTAATCCCCTTCTGTCGCAATCATCAATCCTTCAAGCGTTTCGATTTTTAAAAGAGGATTTTTTAAGTCTGCGTAATCAATCCGTACTGGATCTAATCCAAAATCGCATAGCTCATCTATAGCTTCTTCTGTATCTAAAAACTGCACGGCTTCAACTACTACTGGCTTTTTACGATATTTCATTTCTCGCTCCTTTCTGGGTACGAAAAAAGCACTTAGATTTCTCTAGGTGCTTAAGAGTAGTGGACGGTGTGCCTGTCCCGTCATCTCATACTATGAAGTTGCGTAGCGACACTATCATCTCTACCTCACTTCTCTTTAGACTAATTATATCAAATCTATTCATTTTTGTCATAGATTTTTTTGTTTTTCTTAAGTAGTCTTTTCAGAGTTTTGTCAGACACTCTCATAGCTGTTATTATTGAATTGTCAAAGTCTGTATTTGATAATCTAACAACTACATTTACACTATTCTCAAGACTTGTACCTAAAACTAAAATGCTATTATCGTTTTTATGATCTATCAAAATCATATCAGGCTTTTTAATCACCCCATGAACAATTCCCTCTACATCATCACCTATATCAGAATGACCTTCCAATATATGTTCTAACCGTTCGGGTCTCAAAACTATTCTTGAGTTATTAAAGAAATCAAAGTGGTTTAAAACTTTTTCTTCAACTACTTTAGGTAACCTTTCTTCAAACAAGATATCACTAGTTGTTTTAAGTGTTCCTTCAGCATGTTTAATAGACTCTCTATTACCATCCACATACTTGCTATACCACTCTTTATAAGTCATATCAGCAGGTACTAGCTCGGTCTTACCTGTTTCTGGATTCCTTGCTCTGCGCTTCAGCTTGCTGTAGTCTGCGTCCTCATCGTATCCGACAGTAGTAGACCTACACCAAGGGTGCATAGGCGGACAATTGACACCAGGGACAGCCTTATCCCTATCATAGACCTTATTATCGTGCTCTTGGCAGATATGTGATGTACGCTTGTCTAAGACGGCTACAAAGATATACTTCTCTATTTCTGCTTCTTCATAGCTGAGTAGTTCCATTTGGTTATGAAAAAAGGCTGATTCTGTCCGAACCAAACGCCTTGCATCATTCTGACCTACATTGAACCTCTCAGCAATTGCTTGTGCCGTTTCTCGTGTTCCTCTTCCTGTCATGAGGCTCATGAGTAGTTCATCTTTTATGCTAGAAGTAAGCTTCCCCGTATTCTTCCAGATGTTTGTTGAGTAGGTACTTCCATCTCCTACCCAACTAAAAGACTGTAGATGTTTAATCTCGCTCTCAGGAAGCCCAGAAAAGCCATATGCCAGCCCTGTCTGCTGTTGCAGGTCAAAGGTAGCCTTGTAGTAACTATCCTTCATCAGGTCGCTATAGAAGGCGTCTGAGCCCGTCTTCTCTGAATGATAGATAGATTCACGCATACGATCTAAATCATCACTCAAACGCTCTAGGCGCTTCATACGAAAAGAATAAGCTGGGCTGTCTAAGTCAGCTAGTAATCTTTGGATGTTCGGGGCATTCGGTCTTGCTTCAAGTACTTTACGAAGTTCATTCAGATTTTTCTTGTCTTTCATGTTCTTCAAAACTTGTCTAGCGTCTACCTGACTTAGACCATAATCACGTTGGAACTTATCAAAAATCTTATTGACTTCCTTATCCAAGTAAGTCTTGGCTTCCTGATAGACCTTATCGAACTGGTCTGCCTGCTTTTCGGCCTTGTCCATCTGCTGGTAAATCAGATTGGCTTTCCTCTTCGCCCAATACTCCTGATTCTTCATCCTCTACCTCGTCTTCGGGTTTCGTGTTGTCTTTGTTGAACATCGACATGTCTTCCATGTTCTTCTTTTTCTCTTCTTCCAAGGCTTCCAGCTCAGCGTCAGGGTCTTCCACAAACGGCAAGAGAGAAATAAGCTGCCTATTGGTCACTTTACCTTCCAAATTGTTCACAATCTGAGAGATTTCCAGCAAGTTTTTGGGCAAACCACGGCTGAATTGTGGAACGATTGAATGAGACTCTAGTGCAATCTGTTTCATACCCAAGTAATGAGCAAAAATCGCAATACGCTGACGCAATCCTCGCTTATAGTTCGCTTCCTTGGTCTTAGTAATCATCTCAAGGCCCATCAGCTTAAATTCCATGGCTACGCCTGATGTATTCCCTGCGAAATTCTCATCAGTCAAATTAGGCACATGGCTAAATGTGTAGATGTCCTCTTTAAGAGCTGTACGCAAGATTTCCGTAGCACTTTCATCCAGCGTATTCTTCAAGAACTCGGCTCTTGCACTATCGCCCGGCAATTCCAAAAGACCTTCTTCAGAAAGAATCTTCATCGCTACCTTAGCATCTTCTGGAGTGTCTGCTAACTGTGTGCCATATAAGACAAGGATAGACTCTACTGCCTGCTCCTTGTCATTGACACGATTACCCATCAAGGAATTATAAGCGTCAATCAAGCTAATCTGTTGCTCGTAGTCTCCAATCGCAAAGTGATTGTTGCGATACTCGATAATCGGGATTTGACCAAGATTATGTTCTTCTACTTCCTCATTCTGTGTTGTTCCTGTGCTTGAATCACGCAGAACCATGTGATAGTGCAGATTTTCGGTAAAGACCTCTGCCTGATGCTTGGTAGTGTCTTTCGTATCATCTTCGACTTTATAGTAGTAGACCGCAAACAAAGGCTTCCGCTCAATGCTATCATCGTAGACCATGAAGGTGTTTTCTGGGTCAATACTAGTTGAGTCCAACTCAGTCAATCCCTCTTTAGCATAGATGTACTCGTAAGCACGACCATAGATGGCCATGTTCAAAGCATTCTGAGCATCTACTTGGTCAATCTCAGCGCCATCAAAGGCTGTAAGTAGTTCATCGATATCACCTTCAGCAGTGTTATTGTACTTGATAGGATTGCCCATAAAATAGCCCGTAGCCGTGTCTGCGATATCCTTGGCATGATTGGCTACCGTCTTGTAATTAGGTGCGTTCACGTTGCGTCTCGTGTGTTCTAAGATAGCATGCTCACCCAAATAGTAGCTTTTAAGCTTCTTCAAATGTGAGCTTTCAGTGTTATGTATCGTTATCAATTTGTAAATCAGGTCTTTCTTCAAAGAACCCTCATCATATCCATCCCGTGGATAGGTTAAATATTGGTACATGTCTTTCCTCTCTATAGACCATAATCAGAACGTCTGCGGACGGTTGCTTTTGGTTGCGAATGTTGCGAGTAAATCGCATAACGCACCGCATCTAGTACGTCGTCATTCTCTTTCACTGGTTCGCCTGTCTTTTCGTTCCAGATGTATTGATAGACCTCATCTTTGAACTTGCTGACCTTGTTTGATACAACAAAAAAGCGCCCAGTTTTCATCAGCTTGGCTACTTCTTCAATACCAGACAAGACTGCTTTATTAGCGTTAAACGTCTTTAATTGCTCTCTTTGAAATCTTGCAACGTGTTCAGGTCGTGCACTATCTGCCCAGAACGTAATATTCCCGTATCGTTCCTTGATATTCTTAGCGAGGTCTACCCAAAAATCAATCTCCTTGTATTGATGCGCGTGCTCTTCTAATAGATAAACCGAACCGTCAGACGTCTCTCCAATAACAACGATAGAGCCAAAGTGTTCATATCCCCAGTCAACACCAGCGTAGACTTTAGTGATATCTTCTGGTACGTTATCTACAAACATATTCTCACTAAAATCACGATAGACGACGCCCTCACCAGTCACCCACAGACCAAGGATGTCTCGGTCATAGAAGACGCCTGCCGGTGTGGCTGATTTTATATTCTCACGGTATCTATCAGACATGAATGTGTTATCATCTAGCTTAAAATGAAAGTCGATAATCATATCGTCGCCAGAGTTGATATAATCCCGTCTGAGCCAGTGAGTTGGGATGTCTGGGTTACTGTCCCAAACAATCCTTGCGCCTTCTCCTGAGCAACGTGAGATGATTTCTTTAAATACTTGTTCGTTAGCAAGAGATGCCTCGTTTACATAAGCTCCAAAAGCAGTAAAACCACGGGCGCGTTTTAAACCAGATATAGAACCGGTGTAGACTTGAACTACCTTGACACCGCAAAGGGTAAAAGCTCCGTGCTTATCGTATTTAGGTTCAATATCAAACATGTTATACAGTTCCTGAATGATATTGTTTTGTATCGATGTTGAAGATGTTCCAGCTAGTATATACATTGGCTCATCTATGTTTAATCTATCCGCTGTTTCTCTCACTCGTGCAATCTCATTCATGAAGACCATATTGTTTAGAACAGTTTTACCTGAACGTTTTGCACCATGGAGACCACAGATAAAAAAATCATCATTCAATACTCGTGTAAGTACTTCTTCTTGTCGTTTCGTAAATTTATTTGTCGTCAAAAGCACCTCTCAAAGCCTTAGCAAACTCTATCAATTTATCGTCTTGCTCATTATCCACACCGATTTGTGATTTAAGTTTTTCGATTTCAAGTTCTAGTTTCTCAGCTTGTTTAGCAGTCGGATAACGCTTCAATATTTCAGCTATCGCTTTAATAACTGTGTTATTATCTGCCTTTTTCGTAACTCTATCCACCTCACCAGTGACAGGGTTCATCATCAAAACTTCCTCAAGTCGCTGGCCTCTTGCGATGTCTGAGAGAATTGAAAGAGCCTCTTTAGCACTCAAAATATTTTCATCATGCATCTTTTCAGTTTCGGTTTGTATAAACGTTTTAACGCTTGCATTTTCTAGCAATTTACTAGCGGTTGTCTTAGCATACGCTTCACTATAACCTGCGAATATTGCGGATTGATAGACATTTCCAGTCCTCAAATACTCGCTCGCAAACATCTTTTGTCTTTGATTTAACCCAATGCCCATCACCTCCATTCACAAAGTCATAACCACCCGTG
>NZ_VMLO01000053.1:0-12464 GCF_013276735.1 Streptococcus sp. 1559 | reverse complement strand
GGAATTACTTTAAAATTTCCTTATCAATTTGTTCACAGTCTATTTCAATCTACTATACTCTTCGAAAATCTCTTCAAACCACGTCAGATTCACCTTGCCGTATAGATGTTACTGACTTCGTCAGTTCTATCTGCAACCTCAAAACAGTGTTTTGAGCTGACTTCGTCAGTTCTATCCACAACCTCAAAACAGTGTTTTGAGCAACCTGCGGCTAGCTTCCTAGTTTGCTCTTTGATTTTCATTGAGTATAAAATAAAAAAAGATAAGGTTCAAAAAATGCCTTATCTTTTTTCATTTCACAAATTTTCATCCCATTCCCTTGTAGAGAAGTAAGACTGCGAGTCCTACGAACAAGACTAACGCTACCAGTCTCTGACTAGCACTATACATCCGTCTTTCTCCTCTAACTGGAAAGATAATTGCTAGAAATGCACCACCAACTGCACCTCCGATATGGCCTGCTAGGCTGATTCCTGGAATCAGAACACTTCCAATAATGTTAATCACAAAAAGTGTCAGATAAGACTGTCCTAGCTGTTGGATATAAGGATTACGAGTTGCATAGCGAAGAATGATAATCGCGGCAAATAGACCATAAAGAGAGGTGGATGCACCTGCTGCTAAGGATTTGGGACTAAATACAAAAACAAAGAGATTGCCCATCATTCCTGATAAAAGATAGAGAAAAAAAAACTGCTTAGAACCGAAAATCTCCTCTACCTGCCTTCCAAGATAATAAAGTGAAAGCATATTAACAATGAAATGCTCCCACCCAATATGAACAAAAATAGCCGAAAAGAGACGCCAAATTTGCTCGGGAAAGAGGCGAATGGCAGGCCCATACATGGCTCCAAATCGAAATAGAGTATCCGCCCTGTCAAAGTTTCCTCCTGTAGTTACCAACATTAGTAGAAATACCACGGCCGTCACTAAAAGAAAGAAACTCGTCACAGGGTAACGCCTATCAAAGATTTCCTTCATCAATCAAAACCTCCTGAACAGGAATATCATGGTTTTCAGGGATAAAATCCTGAACTTGATAATGATAAACCGTACTCAAAGTATGACCAGTAAACTGTTCCAGATAGCGGTCATAATAACCTCCGCCATAGCCAATCCGATAGCCTTCCATCGTAAAAGCCAGCCCTGGGACATGAATCAAATCAATCTGAGAGGCATCTACCACTTCCAAATTTCCCTGTGGTTCCAGTAAGCCAAAGGAAGTTTTGACCAGTTGTTGCAGATCATAGACCACAAAGTCCATGCGCCCCTTGGAATAGGTTTTGGGTATCAGAACCTTCTTGCCGTCCCTCAGCGCCTGCTCAATCAATCCCTGCGTTTGAAATTCGTGCGGAAAAGAGAGATAGGTTGCGATGACCTTGGCTTCTTGGTAGAAGGGATGGTGTAAAAGCCGCTCGGTTAAAGCTTGCTCTATAGCCTGTTTTTGCTCTTGAGATATAGCCTTCATTTCTTGCAAGACTTGCTTGCGTAGTTCCGATTTCATAGACAACCCCTCTACTCTGCTGCCTTCTTTTTCAGGAAACTAGAGACCGCATCCACCCCAATAGCTAATGCTTCTTCCTTAGGAGCCATCTGAGGGTGATGAAGGGCGTAGGGACTATCGATACCCAGCCAAAACATCACGCCATCAACCTTTGAAAGGAGATAACCAAAGTCCTCGCCTGTCATAGCAGGCTCGATATCAATCAACTCAATTCCGTCTTTCTCTTCAAAAAAGTCCATTAGTTCACGCGCCAAGGCTGGATGGTTCTCAACAGGTAGGTATCCACCTTGTTTGAGTTCCACTTCGACTTCCATATCAAAGGCAGCTGCAACTCCTTCTGCAACTGTTTTGACCCGCTTTTGTACCAAGAGACTCATGTCCTGAGTCAAGGCCCGAATAGTTCCATGCAAAAAGGCTGTATCTGTGATAACATTGTTGGTTGTTCCAGCTTGGAAAACTCCAAAGGTCACCACCGCTCCCTCGATTGGGTTGACATTGCGGCTGACAACTGACTGCACCTGGGTCACAAAGTAACTAGCTGCCACCAAGGCGTCATTAGCTTCATGTGGAAAGGCTGCGTGTCCTCCTTTGCCTTTGAAACGGATCTTCACCTCGCAAGTTCCTGCAAAGAGTGTATGAGTATTGGTCGCAATCTGACCAACCTTCAAATCTGGTCGAACATGAAGCCCATAAAACTGGTCTGGCAACCAGTCTCCAAAAGCGCCATCCTCATACATGAGCATGCCACCAGCTTCATTTTCTTCAGCAGGCTGAAATAGGAAGAGTAGATTATTTTTAGGTTGTTCCTCAAGGGCGCGCTCGAGACAGCCTAAGGCAATAGTCATGTGGAAATCATGACCACAAGCGTGCATGCGACCTTGATGCTGAGAAGCAAAAGGAAGTCCTGTTTGTTCAACGATAGGCAGACCATCAATATCCGTCCGCCAACCAATAGTACGCTCTGGCTGACTTCCCTGCAAGTAAACCAAAATACCTGTCCGCCAAGTACGAACTTGAACAAACTCCTTGCCCGCAGTCAATTTCTCAATCACATCCAGCAAATAAGCATGAGTCTTGAACTCCTCCAAGCCAATCTCTGGAATCTGGTGCAAATCTCGTCTAGTCTGAATCAAATCTAACATCTATCTATCCTCCTATATAGCAGAAAGAGGCTGGAAAAAGGGTCCCGCCTCTATTTTTCTTTTACAAATTACAAGGTACGAAGCGCATCCTCTAGCGCTGTTTTTTGTTGAGTTTGGGCATCAATCTCTTTGATAATTCGAGCTGGAACACCTGCTACTACTACATTTTCTGGAACATCTTGGGTAACGATAGCTCCTGCTGCGACAACTGAACCACTACCGATTTGGACTCCTTCGATAACCACTGCATTGGCACCGATAAGAACATTGTCTCCAACACGGACTGGTTCTGCGCTAGCTGGCTCAATCACACCTGCTAAAACTGCACCTGCACCAACGTGGCTATTTTTCCCAACGATGGCACGGCCACCAAGGATAGCCCCCATGTCAATCATGGTTCCTGCACCGATTTCAGCACCGATATTGATAACAGCTCCCATCATGATAACAGCATTGTCACCAATTTCTACCTGGTCACGGATAATAGCGCCTGGCTCGATACGAGCGTTGATAGCACGTTTATCTAGCAAAGGAACTGCAGAATTGCGGGCATCTTGCTCAACAACATAGTCTTGATTTTCTACCAAACCATTGAGAAGCGGAGCCACGTCCTTCCAGTCTCCAAATAAAACATTCCCTAGTCTAACAACCGAGCTAGGTACAGCAGTTGCGAGTTGTCCCTCAAAAGTTACTTTCACACTGGTTTTCTTCTCAGCATTAGCGATAAATTGGATAATTTCTTGAGCATTCATTTTTGTAGCAGTCATAAAAAAACCTCTCATTCTTTATAATGATAACTATTCTACCAAAAAAAGCCTCAAATTTGAAGCCTTTTTGTCTGTTTTTAGGTATGATTTTTTAGGGATGTGAGATAAAACGTGCTGTCGGTAAAAGCAAACCCCTACCGATACAACCTAAAAACACTCTTCACAACTATCTCCCCGTGTTTTATTGACTATTCTAGTATAGCACACTTTTAGAATTAAGAAAAGACTTTTTATCTACTTTCTTTCGCTTCTTCTATAGACAAAAATATCATGGGTAAAATAATCAAGGCCATAGCTAGAAGGAGTGACCAATCCACTACCAGGCCTAAGAACAAAACACTCAAGAGAGCAGAAGAGAGGTTCACTGGCACTGATAACGGAAACCACCAAAGGAGAAACCAAGGACACCGCCTTCATGGAAATAAAAAAAGCAAAAGCCGTCCCAAAGAAAGCGATAATGAGACAAATCAAGATACTCCAAATATCAAGAGTAAAGGAAAGCTGATGCACTGGCGAGAGAACATTGCTAAATAAACCTGCCAAAATCATCCCCCACCCAACCGTGGGTACAAAACCATAGCGCTTCGCAAAAGGCTGGGGCAAGATAACATTAAACATAACACCCATAGCACTCAGTAAGCCCGTCACAAGGGCTAGTGGTGTCATGGATAACTGAGAGAGATCTCCCTTTGTCGCCATCAAGCAAACACCCAGCATAGCAATCAAAACATAGAAAATAGCACTTTTTGACGCTCGTTTTTGATAAACCAAGCGATTGTAAAAGAGGATAAAGACAGGACTGATAAACTGTAAAATAGTCGCTGTCGCTGCATTTGAGTATTCTACACAGAGATAGAAAAAATACTGGACTGAAAAAATCCCCAAAATAGCATAGGCCAAAAAGGGTAGGTAATTTTTCTTGTCTCGCCAAATATCTAGCACTTGCGATTTTAATTGTATTGCAGACCAAATGAGTACAAGACTCCCTGCTAGTGTCAATCGCATAGAGGTAATCCAGCCAGAAGACACCTGGTAATGAGTAAAGAAATACTCTCCTAGAATTCCACAGATTCCCCAGATTAAGCCGGATAGGAGCGAATAAATAGTTCCTTTAACAATCTTTTTCTGATACTGATTCATACCTTTATTGTAACACGAAAGGAAAAAAGAAAAAAGTGGCAATCCATTGATTCGCCACTTCATTTAGAGAATTATCGTCTCGCCCTTGAAGAAGAAGGTCGTGTAGCACTTGAGTTACTGCTATCGCTAGAACTACTACTTGAACTGCTGGAGCTTGATGGAGTTGGTAGACTCCTCACAATACTAGACCAAGCATTCTGATAATCCGCATCACTTCCGCCAATAGCAAAGCGATAACTTGTCGCTGGCGCTCCTGACTTATTAGCCCAATAGCTGGTAACAGTCGAACCTGTGACCTCTACTTCTTTTCCTTCAACAGAAACCTTCCCTGGTTTTTGACCTGTTGATTTCAAGACTTCCGATTTCACTACACTAGGATCTAAAGCAAAGCGCTCGTTCCCCCAAATGCTTGGGGAGGCTTTCTGAATCGCATTTACTAGATGAGCCATGTAATTAGAGTTATTAGAATAACCTGCTCTACGTGACAATGAATGATTATCATCATGCCCAATCCAGCCACCTAGGGTTAATCTAGGTGTCGAAAGCATAAGCCACATATTTTCGTCTTGGTTGGTTGTACCAGTCTTCCCAATCCAATCTGCATTAGCCAGAGTAGGATTTAAAGCAGTCAGATTCGTCTTGAAGGTTGTTGTCACACGAGAGGATAGAACTTCTCGCAACAAGCTCTGCATAATTGTCGCAGTAGCTTTTGAATAGACTTGAACCGGTTTGTCCTGATACTCATACACCACTCTACCATCTGCTGCTTCAATCTTTGAAATCACATGCTTCTGATGATAAACTCCATTATTAGCCAAGGTCTGATAGCCATTGGTATGCTGGGCAACTGTGACTTCAATACCACCACCCATTGGCAAGCTCTCAATATCGTACTCAGGAATCTCGTAGCCCATCTTTTCCATATAACCTTTGACATCCACACCCTTTTCACGGAGCATACGGTAGGTCCAGTAAGCCGGGATATTCCATGAATAGTTCAGAGCTTCTCCCAAGGTCATCATTCCTGTTCCCTTGCTATTAGCATACATAATCGGATTGCCATTGGCAAAGTTTGTTGGATAGTTAGATAGAATCGTTTCGCTTCCCATCAAGCCCTGGTCAATAGCAATACCGTAGGCCAGCAAAGGCTTGGTAGTAGAAGCTGGTGAGCGCTTAGTATCAAAGGCATGATTATTTTGATTTTCTTGATAATTGCGACCACCTACAAAGCCTAGAATAGCACCTGTTTGGTTGTCCATCAAGACATTTCCTACTTCTACACGACCTGTTCCATCGTCTAAAAGATAGCCATAGTCAGCAACCGCATTTTGCATGGCAGAATGAATTTTCTGGTCTATGGTAGTAGTAATCTTATAACCACCATTTTCAATTTCCTTGGCTGCCAAATCACGATAAAACTTCTGAGTTGCCTCATTTTTCAATTCCTTAGTGGAGACATTGTCTCTCTGAGCTAGATAGTCATACATACGTTCTTGAGCTTCTGCCAAAGTTGTAAAGTATAAATAGTCTCGTGAAATTCCTGTGACCGTGCCCGATGGTAAAAAGTCCTGTTTAAGGTCATAATCCTTGTACTGAGAATACTCGTCCTTGCTTAAGGCACCTGTACGATACATACTGTAAAGAACTGCCTTAGCCCGTCTTAAGCCAATTTCTAGGTCTTCATCACTCTTCAACTCCCCAGTATTTTCATAAGGAGAGTAAGTAATGGGACTCTGTGGAAGTCCTGCTAAAAATGCTGCTTGAGGAACAGTCAACTGACTGGCATCGACACCGAAAATCCCCTCAGCCGCCTGCTGAGCTCCTGCAATATTCTGCCCCTTATTATTTCGGCCAAAGGGAGCCACATTGAGATAGGTCGTTAAAATCTCATCTTTATTCATGGCGCGTTCCAAGGCAAGAGCATCCACAATCTCTGTCGCCTTACGAGCCAAGGTCGGCGCATCCCCAACCACCTGCTGTTTAATCAGTTGCTGGGTCAAGGTTGAACCCCCACTAGAGGAACCCAAACCTACAAATTTCCCCAAGGTCGCACGAATCACCGCCTTGGGTACTACACCCTTATGTTCTTTAAAGTGTTCGTCTTCCGTCGCAATGATAGCCTTCTTCAGATTTTCCGAAATTTGCTCAGATGAGATAGAAGTGCGCAACAAATCACTCTCTATGGAAGCAATTACCGTCCCATCCGCATAGGTAATCTCTGAAATAGAAGAGATGTCCTTGACCTGATGTACCAATTCTTCTGTCTGAGGCACCCGAACCTTGTCAAATAAGGCCACTCCGTATCCCAAAGCAATCCCAGCTCCCAACATTCCTCCTAGAAAACCGAGTACAAAGAGTAAGTTAAATAAGGCTTTTATACTCAGTAAAATAGCTGGAAAAATGGCTGACTTATCTAAGGTTTTAGATTTTTTGGTACTTGAACCTTTCTTGCCAGGTCTAGCTGATTTTTTATTTTTTTGTTTTTGCTGGAAAAATTCCAGCATTTTTCGTTTTAATTCATTTAATTGATTTTGCATGGATTTCCTCACTCTATCTATTATACCATAAAAGGGAAACTTTCAATAAAATAGCCACTTTCTTCCCTATTCTGCTAGGCTATTGCCCAAGTTTGTGATACAATAGTTAGAAACAATAATTTTAAAAAGGAGAAAAGACACATGCACATTTTTGATGAGCTAAAAGAGCGTGGTTTGATTTTTCAAACGACTGATGAAGAAGCTTTGCGTAAAGCCCTAGAAGAAGGTCAAGTTTCTTATTATACTGGTTACGATCCAACTGCTGACAGCCTTCACCTAGGCCATCTTGTCGCAATCTTGACAAGTCGTCGCTTGCAACTAGCAGGTCACAAACCTTATGCGCTCGTTGGCGGTGCTACAGGTCTCATAGGAGATCCGTCCTTCAAAGATGCTGAGCGTAGTCTCCAAACAAAAGACACAGTAGATGGCTGGGTCAAGTCTATCCAAGGACAACTTTCTCGTTTTCTTGACTTTGAAAATGGTGAAAATAAAGCTGTCATGGTCAACAACTACGACTGGTTTGGCAGCATCAGCTTCATTGACTTCCTCCGTGATATTGGAAAATACTTCACTGTCAACTACATGATGAGTAAGGAGTCTGTGAAAAAACGGATTGAAACAGGGATTTCTTACACTGAGTTCGCTTACCAAATCATGCAAGGGTACGACTTCTTCGTCCTTAACCAAGACCATAATGTCACTCTTCAAATCGGTGGTTCTGACCAGTGGGGAAATATGACAGCTGGTACCGAATTGCTTCGTCGTAAAGCTGACAAGACTGGACACGTTATCACAGTTCCGCTTATCACAGATGCAACTGGTAAGAAGTTTGGTAAATCAGAAGGAAACGCAGTCTGGCTCAATCCTGAAAAGACCTCTCCATACGAAATGTACCAATTCTGGATGAATGTTATGGACGCTGACGCTGTTCGCTTCTTGAAGATCTTTACTTTCTTGTCACTTGATGAGATTGAAGACATTCGTAAACAATTTGAAGCAGCGCCACACGAACGCTTGGCTCAAAAAGTCTTGGCTCGTGAAGTCGTTACACTTGTTCACGGCGAAGAAGCCTACAAAGAAGCCCTCAACATCACTGAGCAGCTCTTTGCAGGAAACATCAAAAACCTTTCTGTTAAAGAACTTAAACAAGGACTTCGTGGTGTGCCAAACTACCAAGTACAGGCAGACGAAAATCACAATATCGTGGAACTGCTCGTCTCATCTGGTGTGGTTAACTCAAAACGCCAAGCCCGTGAAGACGTCCAAAACGGAGCCATTTACTTAAATGGCGACCGTATCCAAGACCTTGAATATGTCTTGAGTGACACTGATAAGTTAGAGAACGAACTGACTGTTATCCGTCGTGGAAAGAAAAAATACTTTGTATTGACTTACTAAACTGTTCAACATTTACCTATAAAAAAAGGAGTTACCCTCGAGAAAGGTAACTCCTTTTTGCTGTTAATAGTCCCCACCTATCCCTTAATAGACAGGCTACGCAGTACAATGCGTAAGGTTGTTAGATTATGTAAGATAGAGAGATTTGAAGGACTGAGCCAATTAAACAAGCCAAAGCCAATCAAACTACTATTTACGACAACGGTATCTTGAATATTCTTCTTGATGAGTGTTTGCAAAGATGATGATAGCGAATCCAACTCTTGGAAGAAATCCAAGCGATTATCTAACAATAAAATATCGCTCATCTGCTTAGAAATATCTGCACTCTCATTCATCACCACACCGATATCTGATAGGGTTAGAGCAGCTGAGTCATTCAACCCATCCCCAACCATCAAAATAGTGTGACCTGCTTTCTGCAGTTCCTCTACTAACTCAAATTTCCCATCAGGTTTCAAATCTGTATAAACCTGATCAAAGGGCAAATCTTTGACTAATTGCTCTGTCCTAACCAAGGTGTCCCCTGTTGCCAGAATCAATTTTTTCCCTTGTGCCTTAAGTTTCTCCAAGGCTGCTTTTGCTTCTTTTCTCAAAGGAGTATGAATGCAGAACATTCCAATCAATTCATTCTGATAAGCCAAGAATAAGAGATTGTAGTGACTCTTGTACTCTTCAATTAAAGCATTTTGTTCCAAACTGATATGAATCTGCTCATCCTGCATCAAGACATAATTCCCAATAAGAACTGGTTGGCCATCGATATGAGATTTGATCCCCTTGCTTGCGATATATTGGAGTTTCCCATGCATTTCCTCATGTTCAATCCCCTCTATCTCGGCTTGCTTGACGATGGCATTAGCAATAGGATGATAAATGTGTTCCTCAAGACAGGCACTGATTCTGAGAATATCTTCCTCACTATAGTCCCCAAAAGGTAACACCTTTTCAACTATAGGATAACTAGTTGTGATTGTTCCCGTCTTATCAAACAAGAAAGTATCAACTTCCAGATATTTCTCCAGAACATCTCCATCCTTAATCACCATTTCACGGTTCAACCCCTCCTTGATAGCTGTCAAATAAGCTACAGGAGTAGAGATTTTCAAAGCGCAGGAGAAATCGACCAATAGGAAAGAAATAGCCTTAGAAAAAGAACCTGTTAATAGGTAAGTCAGCCCAGCCCCCAAGAAATTATATTTGACGACCTTGTCCGCCATTTTGATGAAATAGCGTTGTTTCGTTTTCTTGTTTTCTTCAGATTTCTTCATCAACTCAATCAGTTGTAAAATCCGGCTGTTCATCTGATTATCGGTTACACGAATGCGCAACTCTCCAGTTTCTAATACTGTATTTGCACAAACCAAATCAGACTCTCTTTTTTCAACTGGAAAACTCTCTCCCGTCAAGGAACTTTCGTTGACCATACCTAAACCTGAAACTACTTGTCCATCAAACAGAATTTCATTTCCTTGAGATAGGACCAAGACATCTCCTATTTGAACATCGGAACTCTTGATACTAACAACCGTATCCCCCTGTACTAAGAATACGTCGCTCTCTTTTGCAAGAAGACTCTGTTCTAAATCTGTTGCAGTTTTTTTCAAGGACCACTGATCTAAATGATTCCCCAAATCAAGCATAAACATGATATTACTAGCTGTCTTGGATTGGTTCATAAACAAGGACAATAAAATCGCCGAACAGTCCAAGACTTCCATCGTTAGTTCCTTACGCGCTAGTGTTTGATAGGCTTCTCTAATATAACCAAAAGCCTGATAACAAGTCCATATATAGCGAATAGGATACGGCACAAAACTACGAAAAAGCACACGCTTAATCGCTGCACCTGAAACAATAGAATAAGCACTCTCTTCTCTACGAATGGGAAGAGTCATCAACTCAGAAACTTTCCCTTTGTCAATTCTTTTTAAAAAGGCTTCTGCATTATCTAATACAGAAAAGCCTTCTTTTATACGTAGAGTAAAGTGCTGTTGATCCATGTAAAACTGGATAGACTCAATCCCCTTTTCATCTCTCGCCAAGGAACGAAGATAGTCTTGAATATCCAAGGTGAGTGAAAAAGAAGATGATAGTCGGATATGTTGGTATCCTCTATGTAGCACTTTAAAAGACATATTATTCTCCTATAAGGCTATCTAATTGCTCTTCTTTTTTCTCTTGCTCGTATAAATATTTGGCATCTTGCAAGACATCGTCTCCATGTTGTTTCACAACAGAAACAGATGCATCTAGCTCGTCTTTCAACTTGTAAGCCTTAGCCAAAGCTTTAGAATAACCTTTTTTAGCTTCCTTACTTGCCAAGATTTTCAAACCAAGGGTACCAAATGCAACACCACCTAAAAAGAGTGATGATTTTTTCGCAACTTTTGCGACAGTCAATACTTCTTTTAACATACTTATTTCCTCCTTATCATTATTATATAGCAATTTAGATATAAAAGCAATTTAATTTTGGCACTTTGAAAAGTAATGATACTACTATTTAATTCTATTACAAATCATCCTAAAGTTGCTTTCATTTACCTCTTTTGATACACTTAAACTATGAATATAAACCTCAAACCTAAACTCCAGCGTTTTGCTTCTGCGGCTGCCTTTGCCTGTCCTATCTGCCAAGAAAATCTGACTCTGGTAGAGAGCAGTCTCAAATGCTGCAACCGTCATTCTTTCGACTTGGCAAAATTTGGCTATGTCAATCTGGCACATCAAACCAAGCAATCTGCCAACTACGACAAAGAAAACTTTCAAAACCGCCAACAAGTCCTAGAAGCAGGCTTTTACCACGCTATCTTAGAGGCTGTATCTGACTTGCTTGCAAGCTCAAAAACAACCACAACAATTTTGGATATCGGTTGTGGTGAAGGATTCTATTCTCGCAAACTACAAGAAAGTCACTCTGAAAAAACTTTCTATGCCTTTGACATCTCCAAAGATTCAGTCCAAATCGCTGCTAAAAGTGAACCCAACTGGGCAGTCAATTGGTTCGTTGGTGACTTGGCTCGTCTTCCTATAAAAGACACCAGCATGGATATCCTACTAGATATCTTTTCACCTGCCAACTATGGAGAATTTCGTCGCGTTTTATCCAAAGACGGTATCTTGATCAAGGTTATCCCAACTGAAAATCACCTCAAGGAAATCCGTCAGAAGGTGCAAGACCAGCTGACAAACAAGGACTATTCCAACCAAAATATCAAAAATCATTTCCAAGAACACTTTACCATCCTATCTAACCAAACTGCCTCTCTGACTAAGACTATCACAGTAGAACAACTCCAAGCCCTACTCAGTATGACTCCTCTCCTCTTTCACGTTGACCAGAGCAAGATTGACTGGAGCCAACTGACAGAGATTACTATTGAGGCTGAGATTCTGGTTGGGAAAGCATTCTAAACTAGACTTCCCAAAGGTATAAAACTTACCGAAAATCTTCAATATTACAAAAACGCATAAGAACAGGTACTCAAACCTTAATCTTATGCGTTTTGTTATGCAAAAATCACTGGAGTTTCTATACACATTAAGAGGAAATATTTGAAATCAGTTCTTTTAATAACCATTGAATACCATATACTACATTTACCCCAAATATGATATAGGCCGTATAAATCAAGTATTTCGATTTCTCCCGCCTCAAAGAATAAATCTTGTACAAGATAAATAAATTTAAAATAATAAATAATAGAGACAAAATCTTCCTCCAAAATCAATATTAAAAGTAGCCAGTCAGGCATATACCTCATATTTATTTTCGATTCGAGATAACAAACTTATCAATAAATAGCAAGTGATATAAGGCAAGTACAGACCCCCAGGAACTACCTCGAAGAGAGATTTCTTGATGATTGAGAGGAAACAAATCATGGTTACCTATATAGAGGCAGGTCAAAATAACAAATAAAATCCAAAATAAACCCGTCCATTTATATTTTGAAGCCAAATTTCAAGTTCA